>JBPCOG010000094.1:0-2822 GCA_051000455.1 Lapillicoccus sp.
ACGATGCGCAACGAAAGGTATGCCGAGCTCGTGCGCGGCGGCGTCGGCGCGGCCGTCGCGAGCAGGCTGGGCCTCCCGCGCCCCACCCGGCTGCGCCGCCACGAACCCCTCGTGCTGTGTGACTCACCGGTGCTCGTCGCGGCAGTCGGTGACGGCCCATTCGCCCAGGCTGTCAGGACGGTCCTGGATGACCACCACGTCGAGGTGGTCGCGACCGCCGGAGCAGCGGTGCCCGACGGAGCCGGTGCCGCGGAGCCCGTGGGAGCCGGGCCCCTTGGCGGCGTCGTGCTCGACGTGTCCGGCATGCGGCGCCCAGAGGATCTCGAGGGCCTGCGGGCCGCGCTCGCTCCGGCGCTGAGGCGGCTCCGGCCGAGCGGTCGTGTCGTCGTCGTCAGCACCGACCCGAGCACACTGCGGGAACCGCGGCAGGCCGCCACGCAGCGGGCGCTCGAGGGGGTCGTCCGCTCCGTCGGCAAGGAGCTCCGATACGGTGTCACCGCGAATCTTGTTCTCTCCCATGGCAATCCGCGCCAGACCGAGCGGCCCGTGTCGGCGGCCGTGACGTTCTTCCTGTCCGGGCGGTCAGCCTACATCTGCGGCCAGCGGATCATCGTCGGCGAGGCGCCCATGGACGGGCCCACCCGCCGGGAGCCGCCCGGCCCCGGCGTGAGCGGCAGCTCGGGCGACGACCCGGTCAGGCCCCTGCGCGGGAAGGTCGCCGTGGTGACCGGAGCGGCCCGCGGGATCGGTGCCGAGGTCGCGCGCATCCTCGCGCGCGACGGGGCCAGCGTGGTCTGCGTGGACGTCCCCGCAGCGGGGGACCTGCTGGCCAGGGTCGCCAACGGGGTGCGCGGGACGGCACTGCAGCTCGACGTGACGGCGGCGGACGCGGGGCACCGGGTCCTCGAGCACGCGACGACGCGTCACGGCTGTCTCGACGTCGTCGTCCACAACGCCGGGATCACCCGCGACAGGCTGCTGGCCAACACCGACGAGAGCCGGTGGGGCTCCGTCATCGACGTCAACCTGCTCTCGATCCTGCGGATGAACGAGGTGCTGCTCGACGACGGCGGGATCGCCCGCGACGGGCGGGTGATCTGTGTCTCGTCCCTCAGCGGGATCGCCGGCAACCGCGGCCAGAGCAGCTATGCCGCGAGCAAGGCCGGACTGATCGGTGTCGTCGAGTCGCTCGCGCCCCTCGTCGCCGCCCGCGGCATCACCGTCAACGCGGTCGCCCCGGGCTTCATCGAGACGGAGATGACGGCACGCATGCCGGTCGCGACCCGTGAGGCCGGGCGCCGGATGAACTCGCTGCGCCAGGGCGGCCTGCCGGTCGACGTTGCGGAGACGATCGCGTGGTTCGCCGAACCTGCGACCGCCGGGATCAGCGGCCAGGTGCTGCGCGTCTGCGGCCAGAGCCTGCTCGGGGCCTGACGTGGGCGAGACCCTCACGTTCGCGGCCACGCCGGACCTCAGGCTGCTGTATGCCAAGGCCCTCGCGAACGGCGGGATCCGTCGCCGGGTCGCCGGCCGGCCCCTGCCCGAGGTCACAGCGCGACAGCCGTCGGTGCTCGTGGACCGGGACCGGCTGCTGGACTACCAGCGGCTGTGCGGCTTCGGTGCGTCCGCGACGCTCCCGGTCAGCTACCCGCACCTGCTCGCCTTCCGGCTGCAGGTCGCCATCATGTCCCGCCGGGACTTCCCGCTCCGGCTCCTCGGGCTCGTCCACGTCGAGAACTCCGTCACCTGGACGCGCCCGCTCACCCTCGACGACGTCCTCGACCTCACGGTCCACGCGACATGCCTTCGGGGACACCGCAGGGGCCGTCTCGTCGACCTCGTCGCCGAGGCCACCTGCGCGGGGGCGGTCGTCTGGCGCGGCGTCAGCACCTACCTGCATCGGGACCAGGGGGACCCGGCGGCACCAGCACCCTCGGCACCAGCACCCGCGGCGCCGGACGTCGAGCACCTCACCGGAAGACCCGGCGGCGTCACCCTGCGCTTCGGGGCGGGCTCCGGTCGGCGGTATGCCGCGGTGAGCGGCGACCTCAACCCTATCCACCTGCACCCGCTCACCGCCCGTGCGCTCGGGTTCCCGTCCACCGTCGCGCACGGGATGTACGCGTACGCACGGGTGCTCGCGGCGCTCGGGCCGAGGTTGCCGCCGACCGGTGCGTCCGCGGTCTGGTTCCGGCGACCCGTCCCGCTGCCGAGCAGCGCCGTTCTCAAGGTCTCCGACGACGCCCGGCTGGTGGCGCTGGTCCCCTCCGTGGGACAGGGCGCGCATCTCGTCGTCGAGAACCACGGCACCCGAGAGCTCCGGACTGTGCCGTGCACCGCCTGGGCTGGGCCGGGCACCGCCCTGGGCTGATCGACCCGGCGGCGCACACTCTGGGACTCAGAAGAGCTGGTCGGCGCAGGTCAGGCAAGCGCCTTGACCGGTTGCCTCAGGATCGTCTTGCACTTTGCCGGCGCGGTACGTCGCGGGTCGCTGAGATAGATCTCGTGGTGGTCGCCGTTGAACGTGAGCCCGTTGTCGGGAAGGTACTCGGTGTGCAGCCGATGCAGGGTGGGTGCCTCGTCGTCGTACGAGCCGATATGCAGGATCTGGACCGAGCGTCCCTCCGTCAGCGTCACGAGCCTGACGTCGTCCAGCCGGGGCATCTGCTTCTTCCTGGCTGTCTGCTCACGCCCCGCCTCGACCATGTCCTCGGTGATCCAGGCTGGTTGGGAGATCATCATCGTCCATTCCCACCGGCCCTTGTCCCGCCGTGCGAAGGCGGTCATGTCCGGTGAGCGCCACAGGCCTTCGAGGGGCCCGA
>JBPCOG010000415.1:0-6830 GCA_051000455.1 Lapillicoccus sp.
GCCGTACCTGCTGCGGGCGGCCGCGCACCTCCCGCCCGACGTCCAGCTGGTCCTCTGCGCCGGAGCCCCCGACACCCCGCAGATCCTCGCCGAGGTCGAGGGGCTGCTGGAGGAGCTGAGGCGGACCAGGCAGGGGGTGGTGTGGATCCCGGAGATGCTGCCCCGGGCGGAGGTGGTCGCCCTGCTCAGCGCGGCCACCGTCTTCGCCTGCCCGTCCGTGTACGAGCCGCTCGGCATCGTCAACCTCGAGGCGATGGCCTGCGAGCTGCCGGTCGTCGCCACCGCCACCGGCGGAATCCCCGAGGTCGTCGTCGACGGGCAGACGGGCTGGCTGGTGCCGATCGAGCAGGTCGGGGACGGCAGCGGCAGCCCCGTGGACCCCGAGCGTTTCGTGACGGACCTCGCAGCCGCCCTCACCGACGCCGTCGGTGACCTCGAGCGAGCGGCCCGCTTCGGGCGCAGCGGCCGGGAGCGGGCGATCGGTCACTTCTCCTGGGACACGATCGGCGAGCGCACCCTGGCGGTGTACGAGTCCGTTCTCGGCGGGTGACCGCCGCGTCTGTGTCCCTCAGGCGGGGCGCCACCCGGCAAGCTGCATGACCGCGATGTTGGTGGACCCGGCAAGTGCGGTGCCGGCAACGGCCTGCAGCTCCCGGAGCACCCGTTCCCGTCGGAGCGCGGAGCGTGCCTCGAGCGAGGCCCCCTGGCCCGCGAGGGCCAGCCCGCGCCCCGCGATGTGACCGACCCGGGCGGCGAGATCCATGAGCCGCAGCGCCCGGGGGGACAGCTCGTCCGGCAATCCCCACCGCGCCCCCGCCAGGCTCCGGTCTGTCTCCTCCCGGGGGTCGCTGGACCACGGGACCCCACCGACCTGCTCGAGCTCGGCGGTGCTGCGGCGCAGCAGGTCGACGAGGGCGCGCTCGAGGTCGGCGAGCGAGAGCGCGTCGAGGACGTGCCGGGCGACCGGCTCGCTGTCGTATGCCGTCCACGTGGCGGCCACCCCTTCGTCGCCTGCCGGCCCGAAGCGGGAGAACTCGGGCACGAGCAGGCCCCCCGAGCCGGCGACGAAGACGCACTCGCCGGCCTCGGCTGCCGCAGCGCACGCGGCCGGTCCGGCACGCGGCATACCCGTCAGGTCCCCGGGGCGGGGGAGGGCGACCAGCACCGTGCGCTCGCCGAGCCCGGCCCACTCCCGGATCCGGGCGAGGTCTCCACGGACGTCGTCGACCTCCGGGTGCGCGCGGATGAGGGCGGTGTGGAGGTCCACGTTCCCCCGGAAGGCGGCCGTCATCCACGGCGCGAGGCGCACTGACGCGGGCAGGACGAACGGCACCGTCCCAGCGTGCCTGACCGCGCTGGCCGCCACCAGCGCGGGTGCGGTGCTCCTCTAGGGTTGCCTCCATGAGCGACGTCCTCGCCTTTGCCGGCGTCAGTGTCGTGCGAGGCGGCACCCGTCTGCTCGACGACATCACGTGGGAGGTGGAGGAGGGGGAGCGCTGGGTCGTCCTCGGCCCGAACGGTGCGGGCAAGACCACCCTCCTCCAGCTCGCGTCCGCGCGGATGCACCCGACCACCGGTGTCGTGGGGGTGCTCGGCGAGGTGCTGGGGGCCGTCGACGTCTTCGAGCTGCGCCCCCGGATCGGGCTGGCGAGCGCGGCGGTCGCCGACGGCATTCCGGGGGACGAGATCGTCGGCAACGTCGTGGTGACCGCCGCCTACGGCGTCGTCGGCCGGTGGAAGGAGCAGTACGACACCGAGGACCACGTCCGGGCGATGGGGCTTCTCGACGCACTTGGCGCCGGGCGTCTCGCGAACCGCCGGTTCGGGACCCTGAGCGAGGGCGAGCGCAAACGGGTCCAGATCGCGAGGGCACTCATGACCGACCCCGAGCTGATGCTGCTCGACGAACCGGCCGCCGGCCTCGACCTCGGCGGCCGCGAGGACCTCCTCGCGCGGCTCGGCGCTCTCGCCGCCGACACCGAGGCACCGGCACTCGTCCTCGTCACGCACCACGTCGAGGAGATCCCGCCGTCGTTCACCGACGTCCTGCTGCTGCGGGAGGGCAGGATCGTCGCGGCCGGCCCGGTGGAGCTCAGCCTGACCGAGGAGAACCTCTCCGCCACGTTCGGGCTGCCCCTCGTCGTGGACAGGCACGGGGACCGGTGGACGGCGCGCGCCGCGGCGGCGACCGCCGCCTGGTCCTGAACGGCCGGCGCGGGCAGAGCGGCTGGAGCGGTTCGGGCGGGACGGGCGTCCCGTGCGGAACTCCTGCACCACGGCGAACGTCATACGGTGCAGGGGCGGTCCCGTCCGTCGCTGCGTCGGAGAGGGTGGCGTCCGTGTTCGAGAACTATGGATGGCTGGCCTGGCTCGGCGTGGCCCTTGCCCTGGGCGCGATCGAGGCGGCCACCGTCGACTTCGTCTTCCTCATGCTCGCCGGCGGCGCTCTGGGTGGGGCCGCCGCTGCGGGGGTCGGCGCCGCCTTCCCCGTGCAGGTGGTCGTGGCCGTGGCGTCGGCGACCCTGCTGCTCGGCCTCGTGCGGCCGTGGGCCAAACGCCGGTTCTCGGTCCGGTCGGTGGGAGCCAGCCAGATCGGGGCCGCCGGCAACGTCGGCCGCTCCGCCTTCGTCCTCGAGACCGTGACCAACACGACGGGACGGGTGAAGCTGTCGGGGG
This sequence comes from Lapillicoccus sp., assembly GCA_051000455.1. GTDB lineage: Bacteria > Actinomycetota > Actinomycetes > Actinomycetales > Dermatophilaceae > JBPCOG01. The sequence goes on from JBPCOG010000415.1 coordinate 2,677, forward strand.
AGACCTGGTCGGCGCGGACCACGGACCCGCAGGACCACCAGCCGGGCGACGAGGTCCGTGTCGTCGCGATCGAGGGGGCGACGGCCGTGGTGACCCACGTGCCGGCGCAGCACGCCGGACCGTGAGCGTCCCGGCCCCACACGTGGGACCTGCAGGGTCACCGGACCCGGCAGCAGACGAGGGGGCCGCCCCCGCACCGGGGCCGGTCCGGAATGGAGAATGAACCATGGACGGCAGCATCCTGACGTTGGTCGTCGTCGCGTTGCTCATCCTGTTCGCGGTGGTGGTGATCTCTCGGACGATCCGGATCGTGCCGCAGCAGACCGCCCAGATCGTCGAGCGGCTCGGCAGCTACGCCCGCACCCTCGACGACGGCATCCACGTGCTCGTGCCGTTCATCGACAAGGTCCGGGCCAACATCGACCTGCGTGAGCAGGTCGTGTCCTTCCCCCCGCAGCCGGTGATCACGTCCGACAACCTCGTCGTCAGCATCGACACGGTCATCTACTACTCCGTCATCGACGCGAAGTCCGCGGTGTACGAGATCGCGAACTTCATCACCGGCATCGAGCAGCTGACCGTGACGACCCTGCGCAACGTCATCGGCTCGCTCGACCTCGAGCAGACGCTGACCAGCCGCGACCAGATCAACGCCCAGCTCCGGGGGGTCCTCGACGAGGCGACCGGCAAGTGGGGGATCAGGGTGAACCGGGTCGAGCTCAAGGCCATCGACCCGCCCCACTCGGTGCAGGACTCGATGGAGAAGCAGATGCGGGCCGAGCGGGACCGGCGGGCCGCGATCCTCACCGCCGAGGGCTTCAAGCAGTCGCAGATCCTCACCGCCGAGGGCGAGAAGCAGTCCTCGATCCTGCGGGCCGAGGGTTCGGCCCAGGCCCGCATCCTCGAGGCCCAGGGCCAGTCGCGCGCGATCCAGCAGGTCTTCGACGCCATCCACCGCGGCAAGCCGACCCAGAAGCTGCTCGCTTACCAGTACCTCCAGGTGCTCCCGCAGCTGGCGCGGGGCGATGCGAACAAGATGTGGATCATCCCGTCCGAGGTCACCGACGCGCTGCGTGGCATCAGCGGTGCCCTCGGCGGGCTGCACTCCCAGAACGGTGACACCGAGGACGACGAGCCGTGGGTCGACCCCGGTGAGACGGACAACGCCTTCGCCGAGACCGTGCTGGAGGACCCGATGAAGGCTCTCGCGGAGGCTCGCGGCCAGGCCGGTCATGCAAGCGCCGAGGCCACCGAGCACGCCGCCCCCCCGGCGCGCCACCAGCCTCCCCGCCAGATCCCCGCCGACCAGGTGCCCCCACGCCTTCCCCAGCAGAGTGCTCCCGAGCCGCAGATCCCGGCGGCCCAGCCCGGCGTGCCGTCGGGAGGTGCCTTCGCGACCCCGGGCGCCCCGCCAGCGGTCGCCCCGCAGGGTCCCGTCGGGGACCAGCGGGACGGTTCCTGACCTCGGCAGGCGCAACCGGACTCGGTGCGAGAGCATCCGCCGGCCTCGGTAGGGTGGCGGGGTGTCCCCGTTGGAAGCGATCGCCATCCTGCTTGCCGGAGCGGCGGCGGGGACGATCAACACCATCGTCGGATCGGGCACTCTGATCACCTTCCCGACGCTGCTCTTCTTCGGCTTTCCCCCACTGGTGGCCAACGTGAGCAACAACATCGGGCTCGTCGCCGGCGGCGTGACCGGCACCTACGGGTACCGGGCTGAGCTGACGGGACAGTCGCAGGCGCTGCGCCGGCTCATGCCGCTATCGCTGCTCGGGGCCGTCGTCGGGGCGACGCTGTTGCTCGTGCTCCCGCCCACCGCGTTCAAGGCGATCGTCCCCGCGCTGATCGCCCTCGCCCTCGTCCTCGTCGTGCTCGGACCGCGCCTGCAGGTGGCGGCGGCCACCCGGCACACCGAGGCGCAGCCCCGCTGGCACCTGTGGGCGATGGGCGCGGGGGTGGTCCTCGCCGGTGCGTACGGGGGCTATTTCGGCGCCGCGCAGGGCGTGCTGCTCATGGGGGTGTTCAGCGCCCTCACGACGGAGCCGCTGCAGCGGCTCAACGGCTACAAGAACGTCCTCAGCACCATCGTCAACTTCGTTGCCGCGCTGATGTTCATCGCGTTCGCCCGGGACCACATCAACTGGCTGGTGGCCGCCCTCATCGGGGTCGGGGCACTGCTCGGCGGCATCGTGGGCAGCAGGGTCGGGCGCCGGGTCCCGCCCGCGCTGCTCCGCGGCTTCATCATCGCCATCGGCCTGGTCGCGATCGTCAAGACGGTCTGGTTCCCCTAGTGCCTGTGCGGGTCGACGACATCGACGACCCCGTGGACGAGCGGCTGCGCGACTTCGTCTCCCTGACCGACGTCGCGCTGCGCCGGAGGCTGGAGCCGGAGCGCGGCCTCTACGTCGCCGAGTCGGAGAAGGTCATCCGCAGGGCCCTGGCCGCCGGCCACCGGCCACGGGCCTACCTCATGGCGCAGCGCTGGCTCACCGACCTCGCCGACGTCGTCGAGCAGGCCGAGCGGGACGGCATACCGGTCTTCGTCGGCGAGCCCGACGTCATCGAGACGCTCACCGGCTTCCACCTGCACCGGGGCGCCCTCGCCTCGATGCATCGGCCGTGCTTGGCGGACGTCGCCGACCTCGTCCGCGACGCGGGCCGGGTCCTTGTCCTCGAGGACGTCGTCGACCACACGAACGTCGGGGCGGTGTTCCGCTCGTCGGCCGCGCTGGGGGTGGACGCCGTGCTCGTCACGCCGCGCTGTGCCGACCCGCTCTACCGCCGCGCGATCCGGGTCTCGATGGGTACCGTCTTCCAGGTGCCGTGGACCCGGACCGGACCGTGGCCGGACGGGATGGCGCTGCTGCGGGAAGCCGGCTTCACGGTCGCGGCGCTCGCGCTGGCGGAGGTCGGGATCTCGCTCGACGAGCTGGCGGCCGACCCACCGGCGCGGCTCGCCCTCGTGCTGGGCACCGAGGGTGACGGGCTGCGTCGGCAGACCGTGGAGGGAGCGGACCTGACGGTGCGGATCCCCATGGCGGCCGGCGTCGACTCGCTCAACGTTGCCGCCGCGAGCGCCGTGGCGATGTGGGCGGTGAACCGGTCCCGCCGCTGACCGCGCCGCTCGCCCCCGGCCGCGGCGGCCGTCAGGACCGGAGCGACTCCCCCGACGCGGCGTCGAAGACGTGCGCCCCCTTGGCCTCCGGGGCCACGTGGATCACCTCGCCGACCTGCAGGTGGGAGCGCTTGTCGAGGCGGACCGTGACGCGGTACTGGTCCGGTGCTGCGGACTCGTCGTCGACCAGCGAGCTGGGCGTCCCGTAGACGAACGACTCGGCACCGAGCGCCTCGACGAGGTCCACCCGCAGCGGTATGGAGTCCGGGGTATCGGCGGCGACGACGTGCCAGGACTCCGGGCGCAGGCCGATGATCACCTTCTCCCCGGCGCGGGCAACGACGTCCCTGGCCAGCGGCACGCGCGCGCCGTGCACGTCGGCGACGCCCTCGCGCACTGTCGACTCGACCATGGTGATGGCCGGCGAGCCGATGAACGAGGCGACGAACGTGTTGACCGGGTGCTCGTAGAGCTCCTCGGGCGTCGCCACCTGCTGCAGCGTCCCGTCACGGAGCACGGCCACCCGGTGGCCCATCGTCATGGCCTCGACCTGGTCATGGGTGACATAGACGGTCGTGATCCCGAGCCGGCGCTGCAGCCCGGCGATCTGCGAGCGGGTGGAGACCCGCAGCTTGGCGTCGAGGTTGGACAACGGCTCGTCCATGCAGAAGACCTTCGGGTTGCGGACGATGGCCCGGCCCATGGCGATCCGCTGGCGCTGGCCCCCGGACATCGTCCCCGGCTTGCGGTCGAGCAGGTTCTCGAGCTCGAGGATCCGGGCCGCCTCCTTGACCCGCGTCTCCACCTCGGCCTTCGGGACCTTCGCATTGTGCAGCGCAAAGGCCATGTTTTCGGCGGTCGTCATGTTGGGGTAGAGGGCGTAGCTCTGGAAGACCATGGCGACGTCGCGGTCGCGGGGCCGCACGCCGGCCTGGTCGTGCCCGTCGATGAGGATCCGGCCCCCGTTGACCGGCTCGAGCCCGGCCAGCATCCGCAGCGTCGTCGACTTGCCGCAACCCGAGGGGCCGACGAGCACGAG
>JBPCOG010000165.1:0-4431 GCA_051000455.1 Lapillicoccus sp.
GGTCCTCGAGCCAGATCCCGGGGGACCCGGTCCAGGTCGAGAACGTCGGGTACCACAGCGCGATGGCGACCACCCGGCCCTGGACCTCGGCCACCTCCGTGTATGCCGTGGGGGTGCCGTGCGTGGGGAAGAGCCACCTCCCGTAGAGCTCCTCGGTGGCCTCGACGGCCTCCGGCTCGCGCTCGTAGTCGGCCAGCTCGCGGACGAGCCGGAGGATCTCGGGGATGTCTGCCCGCGCGGCGCTGCGCAGGGAGAACGGCCGGGGGGTCTCGCGCACAGGGGAAGGGTAAGGCCGGCCCACCCCGACCGAGGGCACGCCCACCCCGACCGAGGGCACCAAACCTCCCGGCCCACCCCGACCGGGGGCACCAAACCTCCCGGCCCACCCCGACCGGGCCCCAAACCTCCCGGCCCACCCCCGACCGAGGGCACCAAACGGTTGCCAAAACCGACAAATCGCCCTCCACTACCACCATTTGATGCCTTCGGTCGGAGAGGGGGGCAGGGGGGCCCGAGCGGGGGGCGGCAGCCGAGCGACCTCGGTGCGGCGCGAGGCGGCCCGGTGCAGAGTCGCACCGGTCGATAGGCTGGGGGCCGAGATGAGCACCCTCTTCGACGACCTCGACCTGCCAGACGCGGGGGACCGGGGCGAGCACCCGGAGCGGGGGGCGCAGCGGGCCAGGTGGGGGAGCGGGTCCGCGGAGGTGGACGCCGCGGGGGTGCCGGTCTGGGCCACCGCGGGCGGCGAGCCGCCCGGCGAGGCGGACTCACGGCATACCGGCGGTGCGTCCGCCCGCGACCCGGAGGAGCTGCTCGCCGGGCTCAACCGGCAGCAGCGGGCTGCCGTGGTCCACGAGGGCGGCCCGCTGCTCATCGTCGCGGGGGCCGGCTCGGGCAAGACGCGGGTGCTGACGCAGCGGGTCGCCTACCTGCTCGCCGCGCGAGGGGTCCAGCCGGGGCAGGTCCTCGCCATCACGTTCACCAACAAGGCGGCCGCCGAGATGCGCGAGCGGGTGACTCGCCTCGTGGGTGCCCGGGCCCGGGCGATGTGGGTGATGACCTTCCACTCGGCGTGCGTGCGGATCCTGCGCCGGGAGGCGGCGAAGATCGGCATGAAGTCCACGTTCTCGATCTACGACGCTGCCGACAGCCAGCGGCTGATGACCCTGGTCATGCGCGACCTGGACCTCGACCCCAAGCGCTACCCGCCGCGGTCGTTCTCGGCGGCCGTCAGCAACCTCAAGAACGAGCTCGTCGACGAGGAGGCCCACACCTCGCGGGTCGCCGAGGGCACCCACCACGAGCGGATGGTCGCCGACGCGTACCGCAGCTACCAGCGCCGGCTGCGCCAGGCCAACGCCCTCGACTTCGACGACCTCATCATGACGACCGTCACCATCCTGCAGGCGTTCCCCGACGTCGCGGAGCACTACCGGCGCCGCTTCCGGCACATCCTCGTCGACGAGTACCAGGACACCAACAGCGCGCAGTACCAGCTGGTCCGGGAGCTCGTCGGTCCCGCCCTCGGTCCGGACGCGCCACCGCATGCCGTCCCTCCCGGCGAGCTGTGTGTCGTCGGGGACGCCGACCAGTCGATCTACGCGTTCCGGGGGGCGACGATCCGCAACATCGTCGAGTTCGAGCAGGACTACCGGGACGCGCGGACCATCCTGCTGGAGCAGAACTACCGCTCGACACAGAACATCCTGCGGGCGGCGAACTGCGTCATCGCGCGGAACGAAGGTCGTCGGCCGAAGAACCTCTGGACCGACTCCGGCGACGGTGCCCGCATCGTCGGCTACGTCGCCGACTCGGAGCACGACGAGGCGGCGTTCATCGCCCGGCAGATCGACGAGCTCGGCGACTCCCACGGGGTCAGGGCCAAAGACGTGGCGGTCTTCTACCGCACCAACGCCCAGTCCCGGGCCGTCGAGGAGGTGTTCGTCCGGGTCGGCCTGCCCTACAAGGTCGTCGGGGGGACCCGGTTCTACGAGCGCAGGGAGGTCAAGGACGCGCTGGCCTACCTGCGGGTGCTGTCCAACCCGACCGACACGGTCAACCTGCGCCGGATCATCAACGTGCCCAAGCGGGGGATCGGGGAGCGGGCCGAGGCCTGTGTCGCGGCCCTCGCCGAGCGTGAGCGGATCCCGTTCGTCGCGGCACTCGGGCGCCCAGAGGACGCGCCGGGGATCGCGACCCGCTCAGTGGCCGCGATCCGTGCGTTCACCGACCTGCTCGAGGCGCTGCGCACCGTCTTCGAGGGCGGGTCCGGCGTCGCCGGGCTGCTCGAGGCGGTGGTGGAGCAGAGCGGCTACCTCGCCGAGCTGCGGGCCAGCCAGGACCCCCAGGACGAGACCCGGGTCGAGAACCTCGCCGAGCTGGCGGCCGTCGCCCGCGAGTTCGACGAGGCCCGTGCCGAGAGCGGCGAGGGACCGAGCCTCGAGGACTTCCTCGAGCGGGTCTCGCTCGTCGCCGACGCCGACGAGATCCCCGACTCGCCGGAGGCGGAGGCGCAGGGCGTCGTCACCCTGATGACCCTGCACACGGCCAAGGGGCTCGAGTTCCCCGTGGTCTTCCTCACCGGGATGGAGGACGGCACCTTCCCGCACCTGCGCGCCCTCGGGGACCCCAAGGAGCTGGAGGAGGAGCGTCGACTGGCGTACGTCGGCATCACCCGGGCCCGGCAGCGCCTTCACCTGTCCCGCGCGGCGGTGCGCTCGGCGTGGGGTGCCCCGCAGTACCACCCCGCCTCCCGCTTCCTCGACGAGATCCCCGCCGAGCTGGTCGAGTGGCAGCGCGAGCAGTCGGCGGTCGACGCGGCGCGGTCCGGCTCCCGCAGCTCGACTCCCGCGATGGCCGTGCTGGCCGGTCGCCCCGGCATCCGCACGGCCGGCAGCCGGCCCGTCATCGCGCTGCGGGGCGGGGACCGGGTCACCCACGACACGTTCGGGCTCGGCACGGTGGTCCGGGTCGAGGGCGACGGGGAGAAGGCGATGGCGCACGTCGACTTCGGGGCGGAGGTCGGCGTCAAGCGGCTGCTACTGCGTTACGCCCCGCTGGAGAAGCTCTGAACCTCCCCGGGGGACCCCCCCGAAGCCGGCACCGGGCGGGAGCCGCTAGGGCTTGAGCCCCTTGGCGGCCAGCCAGGCCAGCGGGGGCACCGGGGCGGCGGCGTCCGGGTGGATCTCGAGGTGCACGTGCGGACCGGTCGAGTGGCCGGTGTTGCCCGAGAGCGAGACGACCTGGCCGGGGGCCACCGGGTCGCCCGCGCGGGCCGTGAGGGCGCTGTTGTGGCAGTACCACGAGACGGTGCCGTCCCAGTACTGGATGACGATCCTGTTCCCGTAGCCGCCCTCCCAGCCGGCGGACAGGACGGTGCCACTCGACATCGCCCGCACCGGCGTGCCGACGGCGGTCGCGAAGTCCTGACCCGGGTGCATCGCGCCCCAGCGCATCCCGAACCCGGAGGTCAGCAGGTAGCCGCCGTCGAGCGGAAGGACCCACCTGTGAGCGGCAGGGTCGGCTGCCGGGGCCAGTCCCCCCGCGCCCGGTTCCGGGGCCGGAGCGGCCGGAGCGGCCGGAGCGGCCGGAGCCGGAGCAGGGGCGGTGGCGGTGGCGGTGACCAGGCTCCCCGTGCCGGCCGGCGACCCCAGGTCCGGATACCGGCGCTCGGTGCCACGCGACACCTGGTCCATCCCTCCGCGAGCCTGCCCGGCGACGGGATCGGACCTGAGCCTGCGCATGTCGTCGTGCTCTGCGGCCAGGTCCTGCGCGGCGAGATCCTGCGCGGCGAGATCCGGCGCGGCGAGATCCTGCGCGGCGAGATCCTGCGCCGCCAGATCCGGGGCCAACGGGGCCAGCGGGGCCAGCGTGTCGTCGCCGTCCTGGGTTGCCGGGGTCACTGCCTGCCAGGTCGCCGCGCCGTCCAGGGCCGGTGCGGCATGCTGGCCTAGGGGCGCGCCAGGCGCCGTGAAAATCACCGCCACCGCCGCCGACAGCGAAAGCCAGGTCCCACGCCCCGGGGCACGAGGGGTCGCCGACATACCCTCGCGGTCGCGATGGCGACCAAGGTCGCGGTGGCGACCGGAGTGACGGGGCTTGGACACAGGCAGTGACCTCGTGGGGCGACGGGGGGAGCCTGGTGAGACTAGCGTGATCGTTTCGTTATGCGCAATCGGGGGCGTCGTCGCGCTGGGGCCGGCGCCCGGACCCTTCGGTACGCTGCCCCCATGAGTGGATCCGGCACGTCTCCGCTGCGTGTGGTCGTCGCCAAGCCCGGCCTCGACGGCCACGATCGCGGCGCCAAGGTCGTCGCCCGCGCGCTGCGCGACGCCGGCATGGAGGTGGTCTACACCGGGCTCCACCAGACCCCGGAGCAGATCGTCGAGGCTGCCATCCAGGAGGACGCGGACGCGGTGGGACTGTCCGTGC
>JBPCOG010000018.1:0-3574 GCA_051000455.1 Lapillicoccus sp.
CCGGGGGCGACGACGTTGGCGGTGATGCCCCGGCCGCCGAGCTCCCGGGAGATCGAGCGGGCCAGGCCGACGAGCCCGGACTTGCTCGCCGCGTAGTTCGACTGTCCCGGCGCGCCGTAGAGCCCGACGACGCTCGAGATGAAGACCATCCGGCCCCGGCGCAGCCGGATCATGCCCTTGCTGGCCCGGCGGGCACAACGGAAGGCCCCGCCGAGGTTGGTGTCGACGACCTCCTCGAAGTCCTCGTCGCTCATCCGCATCAGCAGCTGGTCCCGGGTGACCCCGGCGTTGGCCACCAGCACCTCGACCGGTCCTCCCAGGAGCTCCTCGGCGGCCGAGAAGGCCGCATCCACTGAACCGGTGTCGGTGACCTCGCACGGCACCGCGCGCAGGCCCTCAGGAGGGGCACCGGACCGGTTGGTCACGACGACGTTGTCGCCGGCCGCGCCGAGGGCCCGGGCGATCGCCAGGCCGATGCCCCGGTTCCCACCCGTGACGAGGACGTTCCGGGCCGAGCCCCCGCCTGCCGTCATCGCTGCCCCTCCCGTCCCGTCCCGCGGTCGTCGCCAGACGCACCTCGCCGACGTTAGCCGACCACCGGGCGGGACGCGGTGCCGGGGTTGCCCACGGCGCCCCGTATCGTGGGGGGGTGCGACGTCGCGGCAGGATCCCGGTCCCGGTGATCCAGTCCGTCACGTCGGCCCCGACCTCCGCCGCGGACGACCAGGGCACGAGGATCAGGCGGTACCTCGTGACGATGGGGATCCGGACGGCGTGCTTCCTGCTGGCCATCGTCACCAGCGGCGCTGCTCGGTGGTCCTTCGTCGTCGCCGCGGTCCTGCTGCCCTACATCGCCGTCGTCATGGCGAACGCGGTGGGCCCACGCCATGGTCGCGAGGTACCGATGGTCTCCCCCACCGCGCCGGACGCTCCCGCACTCGGCGCCGCGACACCTCCCGGCGACCCGTCGGGACGGCTGGCACGCTGATGACGCTGCTCCCCGGCGGCCGCCCCGTCCACGCGGGCAGTGACCTGCTGTGCAGCGCCAAGGGGTGCCGCCGTGCAGCGACGAGGGCGCTGCTCTGGAACAACCCGAAGCTGCACGCCCGGGAACGACGCAAGGTCTGGCTCACCTGCGCCGAGCACGAGAGCCACCTCGGCGAGTTCCTGGGGGTCCGGGGCTTCCTCAGGGACACCGTCGACGTCGACGACCTCGACGAGCAGCACGGCTGAGCAGCGGCACGAGCGCCGCGGTGGGGCCCTTCACGCGGTTCAGCCGCCGATCGCCGACATCGGGCGGTCCGGCTGCTGGAAGCCCGGCTCGCCGATCCCGTGTCCCCTTGCCTTGCGCCACATCTCGCCGCGGATGAGGGCGGCGAGCTCGCCGTCCGTCGCGCCTTGGCGCATCGGGGCCCGCAGGTCGGTCTCGCGCTCGGAGAAGAGGCAGTTGCGCACCTGGCCGTCGGCGGTCAGCCGGGTGCGGTCACAGGCCGCGCAGAACGGCTCGGACACGCTGGCGATGATCCCCACCGTCTGCGGGCCCCCGTCGACGAGGAAGCGCTCCGCCGGGGCGCTCCCGCGGTCCGCGTCCGGCAGCGGGGTGAGCTCGAAGCGCTCCGAGAGCCGGTCCCGCAGCTCCGCCGCGGAGATCATCTCGGAGCGGTTCCAGCCGTGCTGGGCGTCGAGCGGCATCTGCTCGATGAAGCGCAGCTCGTAGCCGCGTTCCAGGCACCACGAGAGCACGTCCGCGACGGACGCGTCGTTGACGCCCCGCATCGCGACCGCGTTGACCTTGACCGGCGTCAGCCCCGCCTCCGCCGCCGCGACGAGGCCCTTCTCCACGTCGACGAGCCGGTCCCTGCGGGTGAGCCGGCTGAACACCTCGGCGTCGACGGTGTCAAGGCTGACGTTGACCCGGTCGAGCCCGGCCAGGGCCAGCGGCGCCGCGAGACGCGCCAGCCCGACACCGTTGGTGGTCATCGCGATCTGCGGCCTCGGCTCCAGCGCGGCGATCCCCGCGACCAGCTCGACCACGGAGCGGCGCAGCAGCGGCTCGCCCCCGGTCAGCCGCACCTGGCGCACGCCGAGGTGGACGAAGATGCCGACGAGCCGCAGCATCTCGGCGTCGGTGAGCATCTCGTCCTTGGGCAGCCACGGCAGGCCCTCGGCCGGCATGCAGTAGGTGCACCTCAGGTTGCACCGGTCCGTCACCGACACCCGCAGGTCCCGGGCCACCCGGCCGAAGGTGTCGGGCAGGGCGCGCTCGTCCCCCGGCACAGTCGCCCGGCGCAGGGTGGGGGTCGGGAGTGCGGTCACCTCCCTAGGGTATGCCGGGTACCGTCAGATGGTGTTCCGGGTCCTCCTGACGCCGCGGTGGCTCCTCGCGGTCCTGCTGGCGCTGGTCTTCGCCGCCGTCTGCGTGCAGCTGGGGCGCTGGCAGTGGGGTAGGTACGAGGACAGGTCGCTTCGCGCCGACGCGGTCACGGCTCACTACTCGGCCTCCCCGGTGCCGCTCGGCTCCGTCCTGAACGGGGCGCGGCAGCCGCTCACCCGGGAGCAGGAGTGGACGCGGGTCACCGCCACCGGCCGGTATGCCGTGCAGCGCCAGCTCCTCGTCCGCAACCGGGTGCTCGGCGGCAACCTCGGGTTCGAGGTCCTCGTGCCGCTGGATGTCGGCAGCGGTTACCTCCTCGTCGACCGTGGCTGGGTGCCGAGCGGCCCGACGGCCACGTCGCTACCCGACGTCCCGTCGCCGCCGTCCGGAGACGTCACGGTCAGCGGTTGGCTGCGGGCCGGGGAGCCGGACCTCGGCCGCGACCTGCCGGCCGGCCAGCTGGCCAGCATCACCGTCCGCGGCGCCGAGGAGCAGCTCGGAGCCCCGGCGTTCGACGCATACCTCGTGCTGGAGACGGAGCAGCTGCCCTCGGGCGCGGTGCCGGCGCGCCCGGCTCCCCTCGAGCCCCCAGGCACCGACCTCGGGCCGCACCAGGCCTACGCGATCCAGTGGTGGCTGACCTCGGTGCTCGGGCTGCTCTTTCTCGGGCACCGGATCCGCACACTGGTGTCGGGGCCCGGCCCGGGCCAGCTCTCGCCCGCGAACCCGCCGGCCCCCCTGCAGGAGGCGACCGCGCAGCGCCCGAGGAGGACCCGGATCTGGGACGAGGAGGACTACTGAGGCGTCGGTGCTGTCGTCCCGGGCCCTACTGGACGCTGACCGGAGCCGGGTGGGTCTGCGCCGGGCCGTCGGCGCCGGGCGTGCTCGGGTCGGCGAACTGGGTGCGGTAGAGGACGGCGTAGAGTCCGTTCCTCGCGAGCAGCTCCTCGTGGCGGCCCCGCTCGACGATGCGCCCGTCTTCGACGACGAGGATCTGGTCGGCGCCACGGATGGTCGAGAGCCGGTGGGCGATGACGAGCGCGGTGCGACCCTCGAGGGCGGAGTCGAGGGCACGCTGGACGGCCACCTCCGACTCCGAGTCGAGGTGGGCGGTGGCCTCGTCGAGCACGATGACACGCGGGCTCTTGAGGAGCAGCCGGGCGATCGCCAGCCGCTGCTTCTCCCCGCCGGAGAGGCGGT
>JBPCOG010000076.1:0-6154 GCA_051000455.1 Lapillicoccus sp.
CCGATCGTCCGGTCGACGAGGGGGCGGTTGGGGTCGGCGTTCAGCTGCGTCCACGCGTTCGTGACGGCGCCTTGGTCGTGCGCGGACAAGGCTGCGGGATCGTACTGGGGGTGTGACACCAGCGCGAGGATGGCCCCCGTCTTCGGGTTGACGGCCGCCACCGCCCCGCGCTGGCCCCCGAGGGCCTTGTCAGCGGCCGCCTGGGCCTTGGGGTTGATGCTCAGCTCCACGCTGGCGCCGCTCGAGCGGCGCCCGGTGATCAGGTCGGAGACCCGCCGGTAGAACAGCTGGTCGGAGGAGCCGGAGAGCAGGTCGTCCTCGGTCCCCTCGAGTCCGCCGCCGGCCCCGTAGGTGTAGGAGAAGTAGCCGGTCACGTGGGAGTAGAGCGGGCCCTGCGGGTAGGTGCGGAGGTACTTCAGCTCCTCGTCGGGCGTGGCGACGGACTTCGCCACCGCCTGGTCGGCCACGATGATGGCTCCCCGGTCGCGCGAGTACCGGTCGAGCAGCGTGCGCTTGTTGTCCGCCCGGGCCACCAGGGTCGGGGCCTGGACGAACTGGATGACGGTGGACGAGACCAGCAGCGCGGCGAAGAGCATCGACACGAGGACCGACAGACGCCGGATCGGGCTGTTCATCGCACCCTCACGACCTCGGTGGGGGCTGGAGCGAATCCCCCGCCGGGCACCGGGACCGACTCGAGCGGTTCGGGCACCGGGCGGCGGGCCTGGTCCGACACGCGGAGCAGCAGCGCCATCAGCGACCAGTTGGCGAGCAGCGCCGAGCCTCCCAGGGACATGAACGGCGTCGTCAGCCCGGTCAGCGGGATCACCCGGGTCACCCCCCCGATGACGACGAACACCTGCAGGGCGACCGAGAAGGACAGCCCCAGCGCGAGCATCTTCCCGAAGCCGTCACGGACCCCGAGGGCGGTCCTGATGCCGCGCTCGACGAAGAGCGCGTAGAGGACGAGCAGGGCGAACACGCCGAAGAGTCCGATCTCCTCACCGAAGCTGGGGAAGATGAAGTCGCTGTCGGCGAAGGAGATCATCCACGGTCGCCCGCGGCCCAGCCCGGTGCCGAACAGGCCGCCGGCGGCCATTCCCAGGATCCCCTTGGCCAGCTGGTCCGACTGGGCGATGGACTCGGGGGAGAACGGGTCGATCCAGAGGGTGACCCGTCGCTGAACGTGCGCGAAGAGCAGCCAGGCAACGTAGGACCCGACGAGGAACAGGCCCATCCCGATGGTGATCCACGACACGCGTTCGGTGGCGACGTAGAGCATCGCGACGAACAGGCCGAAGAACAACAGGGACGAGCCGAGGTCTTTCTCGAAGACGAGGACGGCGAGGCTGAGCAGCCAGGCGATGAGGATCGGACCGAGGTCACGACCGCGGGGGAGGGTGAAGCCCAGGACCCTCCTTCCCGCGAGCGAGAGCACGTCCCGGGTCTGGACGAGGTAGCCGGCGAAGAAGATCGTCAGCGCGATCTTGGCCAGCTCGCCCGGTTGGAAGGAGAGCGGTCCGAGACGGACCCAGATGCGCGAGCCGTAGACGGTGCTGCCGATGACGGGAAGGAGCGGCAGCAGCAGGAGCGCCAGACCGGCGAGCATCGCGGTGAACGTGTATCGGCGCAGCAGGCGGTGGTCGCGCAGCACGATGAGCACCCCGGCGGCCAGCGCCACCGACAGCGCGCTCCAGACGAGCTGCCGGGCGGCGTTGCTGTCCACGCCGGAGCGCCCCGCGGAGAGGTCGATCCGGTGGATCATCACCAGGCCGAAGCCGTTGAGCAGCGTGGCGATGGGCAGCATCAGGGGGTCGGCGTAGCAGGCGCGCCAGCGCAGGACGCCGTGGAAGACGAGGACCATGACCAGCAGTCCCCCGCCGATGGGCACCAGCTGGGCCGGGACGGTGCCGTTCACGCCGAGGTCGACGTTGACGTAGGCGAGCAGGACGATGCCGACGGCGAGGAGCAGCAGCACCAGCTCGACGTTGCGTCTGGTCGCCGGCGCGACGTTCTGCACGGTGGTGATCACGGGGTCGGCGCCGTCGTGATGGGGGTGTTGACGGGCGCACTCGGGCTGGGCGCTTGCCCCGGCGCCCCCGGGGGGGCGGCGGTCGACGAGGGTGGGGGCCCCCCCGGGCCGGCATCGGTGGGCGAGGTGCCGGTTGCCGTGCCGGTGCTCGTCGTGCCGGTCGTCGTGCCGGTGGTCGTGCCGGGCGGCGTGCTGGTGCTCGTCGTGCCGGGTGACGCGACGGCGGCACCGCAGGTGGCGCCGGCGGCCTTCTGCTCGCGGCAGTCCGCGGCGGCCACGCGCAGGGTCCCGACCCGTTCCCAGGCGTCGTCGAGGGTCCCTACCGGGATCTTCGCCAGCACCAGCTGCTGGTAGTGCGTCGGCAGGTCGGTCAGCGCGACGTCGGACGTGCTCTCGGCATGGGAGAGGCGGATCGGTCCCAGGTCCTGGATGACACCCCGGAAGATGGCGACGTAGCCGCTCTGCGCACCCAGGTAGAACTGTCGCTGGGACCAGTCGTACGCGGCATACGACCCGCCGACGAGGACGACGACGGCCACGGCGGCGACGGAAAGGCGCCGCCCCCAGATCACGAACGGCGAGCGGTTCTCCTCGGCGAGCGGGACGTGGTCGTCGTCCCCGTCGCCTCGCCCGGATGCCTCCCGGGAGAGCCGCGCAGCCTTCTCGGCGGGGCTCACCGGGATCGCGCGCGTCCGGTTCCGGCGCACGCGGACCGCGGCGGCTCCGACGATCTGCGGGACGGTCGAGGGCGCCTCGGCCCGGTCGGGGTCCACGACGTCGGCGACGAGGACGGTCACGTTGTCGCGGGCACTCGCCTTGAGGGCGACCTCGATGCACCGGTCGGCTGCCTCGTCCGGGGACTTCGCCTTGGTGAGGATCTCCTCGAGAACCTCCCTGCCGACGAAGTCCGACAGCCCGTCCGAGCAGAGCAGATAGCGGTCCCCGACCTTGAGCTCGCGAACCGACAGGTCCGGCTCGTCGCCCTCGTTTCCCGTCATCACCCGCGTGACGAGCGAGCGCTGCGGGTGGTGTTCGGCCTCCTCCGCGCTGATCCGCTCCTCGTCGACGAGCTGCTGGACGAAGGAGTGGTCCTTGGTGATCTGGCTGAAGGTCCCGTCCCGCAGGAGGTAGGCGCGGGAGTCCCCGATGTGGGCCATCGCGAGCTTGTTCCCGCTGCGCAGCATCGCGATGGTCGTCGTGCCCATTCCCGACAGGTCCGGGTCGTCCTTCATCGCCCGCCGGAGGTTGTCGTTGGCGGCCCGGATCGACTTGTCGAGCGCGCCGAGCGCGCGGTCGCTGCCGAGGCTCTCGCCGTCGAGGGGTGCGAGGTGACCGACGATCATCGAGCTCGCCACGTCCCCCGCGGCGTGGCCGCCCATGCCGTCCGCGAGGACCAGCAGGTGCGGGCCGGCATACCCGGAGTCCTCGTTGCGGGACTTGGGTCCCAACCCGAGGTCGGTGCGCGCGGCGTAGCGCAGGGCGACGGCCACGGGTCAACCCCGCAGTTCCAGGACCGTGCGCCCGATCCGAAGGACGCTCCCGACGCCGACCTGCTCGGTCCGAGTCAGCTTGCTGTTGCCGAGGAAGGTCCCGTTGGTGGAGCCGAGGTCCTCGACGAACCAGCCCTCGGGTCGCGGGAAGATCCGGGCGTGTCGTCCGGAGGCGAAGTCGTCCTCCAGGACCAGGGTGCAGTCCGGGTTGCGTCCGATGAGCACGCCCGCCTGGCTGAGCGGAAGCGAGGACCCGGCGAGGCTACCCTGCGTGACCGTGAGGGTCGTCGGCACCCGTCGGGCCGATCTGCTGGTGGCCGGTGCCCGGCCGTCCTGCCCCGGCGGCCGGCCCGCCGGGCTGCCCTGGGGCGCGGAGCCACCCTGGGCCACCGGGGCGGCGCGGCCGGCCCGGTTGCTCTGCCGCTGGCTGCGCCGCGAGACCCGGGTGCCGTAGAGGTCGCTGCGCAGCACTCCCACGATGCTGAAGACGAGCAGCCACAGCAGCAGCAGTAGGCCGAGACGGATCAGGGTGAGGGTCAGCTCACTCATCCGCTCACCTCTTCCCGGCACGGAAGACGATGGAGGTGCGTCCCACGCTCACCTGGTCGCCGTCGGCCAGCCGCTGGCTGGTGATGCGCTGGCCGTTGACGAACGTGCCGTTCGTCGACCCAAGGTCGCGGATCGAGGACACCAGGTGCGGGCCGTCGCTGGTCACCCGGATCTCGGTGTGGCGTCGGGAGATTCCGGGGTCGTCGAGGATGATGTCCGCGGCGTCGTCGCGACCGACGACCGTGAGCGGGCCGACCAGCGGGTAGCGCTCACCATCGATGTCGAGCCAGGGTCGGTGGGTTGTGTTGACGGCGGGTCGACCGGGCTGCTGCGCCGCCTCCGCGGCAGGGGCGGTCTGCGGAGCCGCGGTGGTGGGCCCGATCGAGCGTCTGGAGGTGACCGGCCGGACCCGGAACACACCGGTCTCGAGATCTGCGCCCTCGGCGAAGTGGACCTGAAGGGGACCGCCGGGCTGGTAGTGCTGGGACTCGGCGTGCTCCTGCGCAGCGGCGATCAGCTCGTCGCTGAGCGCGTCGGCGTAGCCGGTGAGGCGTTCGTGGTCGGAGGGACTCAGCTCGACGGTGAACAGGTTCGGGACGATGGTGCGCCCGTGGCCGAGGACCGCGGCGCGGTCATCCATGGCCCGGCGGATCGCGGCGGCGATCTCGACGGGCTGTACGTCGGACTTGAACGCCTTGGCGAAGACACCATTGACCACCCGCTCGAGCTTCTGCTCGACCCGCTGGATCAGTCCCACGTGGTCTCCTCCGTCTGCTTCGGACGTTCCATCGTATCCGCCGGAGGTGGATCGGCAGGTCAGCGCAGCGCGCAGCCGCCGGTATGCCGGGGTGCCAGTCGCGCTCGCGACGCGGCCCCCGGGCGGACCCGCCTTGTGCTACGGGGGCGGGCGCGATTGGATCGTGACGACGTGGGCCGGTTGTCGTGGGACCCTAGGAGCGCTCCCTCGTCCATTGGTGTGACGACGTCCGGGGGACTGCCCCGTCATCCGAGGGAGTGAGCGACACATGAGTGACACGCCGGAGTCCGCCTACACCCCGCCGCCACCGACACATCCGCACTACGGGTACATGACCGCGGAGGAGATCGCCGCCCAGCAGGAACAGGAGGCGGCCGAGCGGGGCACAGAGCAGGCATTGGTGCCGGCGACGGCCGCGGAGGCCCCGGACGGGGAGGAGCCGGCCTGGGTTCCCTCCGCGCCGGAGCCGTGGGTGGGTGCTGCGCCGGCCGAGATGGAGGGCGAGGCGCTGACTGCACAGCAGCCAGCAGCTCGCGAGGGGCAATGGGGTGAGGACAATGGTCACGCCCCGCAGCAGGTGGCGGCGCCGGAGAGCCAGCGACCGGGTTTCGGTCCGCCCGGGGGTGAGCCCGCGCAGCAGCCGCCTCCGTGGGGCGGCGCCCCCCAGCAGTGGGGCGAGCAGCAGTGGGGCGAGCAGCAGTGGGGCGAGCAGCAGGGCGCCCAGCAGTGGGGCGAGCACCAGCCCGGCCAGCAGTGGGGCGAGCACCAGCCCGGCCAGCAGTGGGGCGAGCACCAGCCCGGCCAGCAGTGGGGCGAGCAGCAGGGCGCCCAGCAGTGGGGCCGGCAGCAGTGGCAACCGGACCCGAACCAGCTCGGGCCGGGCGAACCGCGCCCGCAGCAGTGGCAGCAGTGGCCGGACCCGGCCCCGGTCCCACCTGCCGGGGCCGCCCCCCCGGCGAGCCCCCCCGCCTCGGGCCCCGAGGCGCCCGCGGGCGGCGAGGGCACGGCATACCCGCTCCCACAGCGCGGGGAACCAGACTTCCGGCCGCTGGCGCACGACCTGATGGAGACCCGCTCGCGCCGCGACATCCACGGGCGCAAGGCCACCAAGGGGTGGCGCGCTGCCCTGGGGAACGCCACCGGTGGGCTGATCACGCCCGGCCCGGGGCAGGCCGAGCAGCGCGAGCAGGCGGCCATCCACCGGATCGGGCGGCCGGCGGAAGGGCGCAAGACGATCATGGTCATCAACACCAAGGGCGGTGGCGGCAAGACGCTCGTGACGCTGATGCTCGCGGCGTACCTCGGGCGGTACCGGACCGGCAACAC
>JBPCOG010000344.1:0-12637 GCA_051000455.1 Lapillicoccus sp.
CCTGAGCAGTTGGGCTCCGTGGCCGAGGCTGGCCGGGGTGCTCACTTGGCCGCTGTGACAGACCCCTTCGGTGGGGACGCCGTCGCGGGGCAGCAGCTGTTGCCACCGGGCGAGCGCGGCCCGGGCCCGGGCGGGGTGCCGGGCCAGG
Organism: Lapillicoccus sp.; assembly: GCA_051000455.1. Lineage (GTDB taxonomy): Bacteria > Actinomycetota > Actinomycetes > Actinomycetales > Dermatophilaceae > JBPCOG01. The sequence continues at coordinate 149 of JBPCOG010000344.1, forward strand.
ACCGCCCGGCCCACGTCCGAGTCCGGTCCGAGAAGGACGACAAGCGGGCTCGAGCCCTGCTCCGGCGAGGTGGCGAGCTCGCCGATGAGCTCGGGCGTCGTGACCGGCTCGCCCCGGGTGCCGGACAGGTGGGTGCGGGTGACCAGCCGGCACAGGCGTGCCCAGCCGGCGCCGGGGGCGAGTCCGGCCCGTCGGCCGCGGGCGAGGACCGTCACCCGGGGCAGACGGGGGTCGACGGCCGCTCCGCCACGCGCCGGGGTCCGGGCCCGGCCGGCGCGGGGACGGCCACCGACCGCGTCGTGCCGGACCGCGAGATCGACACCGAGGATGGGGTCGATGCCGGCCTCGGTGCAGGCCTGGACGAAGCGGACGGCGCCGTAGAGCCCGTCCCGGTCGGTCAGGGCCAGCGCCGGCTGGCCCGACGCCGCGGCTCGCTGCACCAGCGCTGCGGGCGTCGACGCGCCGTACTGCATGGAGTACCCGGAGGCGACGTGCAGGTGGACGAAGGCGTCCATGGTCATCCTCAGCCGGCCCCACCGGGGAACGTGCGGCCGGGCCGTCCCGCGAGCGGTGCGACGCGGTCCGGTAGCGGGTCCGGCCCCGGCGTGCCGAGCACCTCCCGGACGATCTCGAGGAAGACCTCTGCCTGGCGCAGCAGGTCGTCGGCCTCCCGGGAGGCGAGGGCGCGACCGCCCCGCTCGACGGCGGCCCGCTGCTGGGCGGAACCGGCGAAGAAGGTGGCCCACTCGACCAGCTCGGGAGCCACGGCCGGCAGGACCTCCCACACGCTGCGTGGACGGGACCGGCCGGTGGGAGCGCTCCGCGCCGCCAGCAGGGCAGCCGCCGCCCGCAACGCACCGAGGTGCGCCTGGACGTAGCGCTCCCCGGCGTCCCCGGTGCGACCGGCGGTGAGCAGGCTGGTCCGGGACCGGTCCAGCAGGTCGAGCGCGGTGACGGGGATCGGCGGCCGTGCCGTCCGCGGCACGGACGGCACGAACGGCACGGACGCCTGGCGGTGGATCGGCGGGCTCATCGAGCCCCCTAGTCGGCCACGCGCACGAGGCGCCAGTCGCTCACACCGGGATGGGGGACCTCGTCGCGGACGAGGTCGTAGACCCCGCTGCCGTGCATCCGCCCGGGGCTTGCCGCCACCCGCCAGACGTGCTGCTCACCCGCCGCGACGCCGAGGCCCACCGGCTGACCCGGTTGCGGGTCCAGCGCATCACGCCACCAGGACCGGCGCTCACGCCAGTGGCCCAGCACCTCGCGCACGACATAGAGCCGGCCGCGCCAGACGAAGGCCTGCGGCCGCTCGCCCGCTGTCCCTGTGGCCTCCTCGCTCTCCCCGGCCCGGGGCCCTGGCGCGGATCGCACCTCGATCGGATCGCTGTATCGGCGCATGACGAGCGACCCCCTTCCAGTGGCGTGGTCAGACAGGGCACCGGTCCGTGGTGGGCGGGGTCGAGGCGTCCACCACGGACCAGGCTCTTTGGGCATCGAACCCATCCTGATTAGCACATGTGTTCGATAGAACGACTGTACTACCCGGGACGGACAGCCTGTCAAGACGTGCCGATTCCAGCCCCGCCCCTGCCCCCGGCCGCTACGGTCAGGCCATGGACGGCCGGACCGACAGCCCCCCCGACCCGGTCGGCGACCGCACCGCCAGCACCAGCACGACCGCCGCCGTGCTGGCCCACCCGGCGGTCCAGCGCGTCATCGGCGCCCTGGGCGCCCACCACGTCTATGCCGAGGTGACCGTCCTGGGCGGCGCTGCGCGCACTGCGGCCCAGGCGGCGGCATACCTCGGCGTCTCCCCGGCCCAGATCGCGAACTCGCTCGTCTTCGCCGTCCGGGACCGCCCCGGTACCTCCCTCGTGCCGCTGCTCGTGCTGACCTCGGGGGCCCACCGGGTCGACACGACCAAGGTCGCCGACCTGCTCGATCTCGCGGAGATGCGACGAGCCGATGCCGAGTTCGTCAGGGTGACGACCGGCTTCGTCATCGGCGCGGTGGCTCCCCTCGGACACCTTCGCCCGGTCCGCACGCTCGTCGACGTCTCCCTCGTGCGCCACGACATCGTCTGGGCTGCAGCGGGCCATCCCCGTGCGGTCTTCCCGACGTCCTACGCCGAGCTGGTGCGGATCAGCGGCGGCCACCCCATCGAGGTCGTCTGAGCGCCGGTGGTGGCGGAACTGAGTATCCGTACCGTTGCCCCACCCGGAGGAAACTGACACACTCAGTCCGCGGCGCACGGCAAACGGGCGTCTCGGACCGAGTGCGGGTCGCGCAGGGGGTGGCCGGCACTCTCCGGGCGCCCGTCCCTGTGCCGCCCGCGCGAGACGGCAACGCGCGTGACGGCAACCCGGGCCTGGTCAGTGGGCCGCGGCCACCCCGAGGTTCTCCCAGACCCGCAGGGTCGCCGGTGAGCGGTTCATCGTGATGAAGTGGATCCCCGGGGCGCCCTCGGCCAGCAGCTCCCCCGCGAGCTCGGTGGCGATCTCGACCCCCACCGCGCGAACCGCGTCGGGATCGTCCGCGACCCGCTCCAGCCGTGCGGTGACCCATCGTGGCACGGGCTGACCGGAGAGCTGGGTCATCCGGGCCAGCTGCTTGACGTTCGTCACCGGCATGAGCCCGGGGATGATCGGGATGTCGCAGCCGCGGGCGACGACCCGGTCCCGCAGGGCGAGGTAGGCCCGCGTGGTGAAGAAGAACTGGGTGATGGCGAACTGCGCCCCGGCCGCCGCCTTGCGCACGAGCACGTCGGCGTCGAAGTCCAGGCTCGGGCTCTCCGGGTGCTGGTCGGGGAAGGCCGCGACGCCGACGGTGAAGCTGCCGAGGCCGCGCACCAGCCCGACGAGCTGCTCCGCGTAGTCGAGGCCCTCCGGGTGCCGGGTCCAGTCCCGCCCGAGGCCGCCCTGCGGGTCACCGCGCAGTGCGAGGATGTTGCGGATACCGACGTCGGCGTAGCTGCCGACGATGCGTCGCAGCTCGGTCACCGAGTGCCCGACGCAGGTCAGGTGCGCCATCGGGGTGAGGGTCGTCTCCCGCGCTATCCGCTCGGTGACCCGGACCGTCCGGTCCCGGGTGGTGCCGCCCGCGCCGTAGGTCACCGACACGAACGTCGGGTGGGTCTTCTCCAGCCTGCGGATCGCCTCCCACAGCTGCGCCTCGGCCGCGTCGTCCTTGGGCGGGAAGAACTCGAAGCTGAAGCTCGGCGCGTCCAGCGCGATGGCCGGCGGGATGGACCGGGTCATGTGCGTGGCCCGGTGCATCGACGAGCTGCCAGCTGCCAGGGGTGCAGCCTACGGGTGGCCGGCACGCCAGCACGTAGGCTGGGCGGGGACCGACGTGCCGTGGAGGAACCGTGAGCGACCCGCTCGACCTGCAGGACCTGCGCCAGCGGGTGCAGGCTGTCGTCGACGCCGAGCTCGCCGCCCAGAGCCGTGTCCTCGCTGAGATCGGCCCGGACCTCGTCCCGCTCGTCGACACCGTCACGCACCTGCTCCGCGGTGGCAAGCGGCTGCGGGCCGCGTTCGCCTACTGGGGCTACCGGGCGGCGGGAGAGCCCGACTCCCCCGCCCTCGTGCGCCTCGCGACGGCCATGGAGTTCTTCCAGGCCGCGGCGCTGCTGCACGACGACGTCATGGACGCCAGCGACACCCGCCGGGGTATGCCGTCCGCCCACCGGGCGGTCGCGGCCCACCACGGCGAGGCCGGGTGGTCGGGAAGCAGCGACCGTTTCGGCGAGGCGGCGGCCATCCTCGCCGGCGACCTGTGCCTGAACTGGACCGACGAGCTGTACTCCACCTCCGGCCTGCCACCGGAACACCTGGACCGGGCCCGGCGCACGTTCGACACGATGCGCACCCAGCTGATGGGCGGACAGTTCCTCGACCTGCTGGAGTCCGCGCGCGGGTGGGACGGTCTCACCACGGCACAGCGGGTCTCCTCGGCCCGCAACGTGATCCGCTACAAGAGCGCGAAGTACACCATCGAGCACCCGCTGCTCATCGGGGCCACCGCCGGCGGGACACCCGAGAGCAGCATCGAGCCGCTCTCGCGCTACGGGCTCGCCCTCGGCGAGGCGTTCCAGCTGCGTGACGACCTGCTGGGCGTCTTCGGGGACCCCCGGAGTACGGGCAAGCCCGCCGGCGACGACCTGCGCGAGGGCAAGCGCACCGTCCTGCTCGCCTACGCCCTCGACGCGGCCACCGAGGACCAGACCGCCACCGTGGACAAGCTCCTCGGCCAGCCCGACCTCGACGCTGCCGGGGTCGAGGACCTGCGCGCGCTCCTGCGCGACACCGGAGCCGTGGACCGGGTCGAGTCGATGATCACCGCGGACGCCGCGGCTGCTCGCGAGGCCCTCGGCGCCGCCCAGGGTCTCGAACCGGACGCCTGCCTGGTCCTCGCGGCGCTCGTCGACGTCTCGACCGCCCGCGACTCGTGACCGGACCGTGAGGCGCCCGGCTCGAGCCGTCGTCGTCGGTGCCGGGCTGGCCGGTCTCTCGGCCGCGATGCACCTCGCCGGCGCCGGACGCCGCGTCACGGTGCTCGAACGCGAGCCGGCCCCGGGCGGCCGGGCCGCGCGGCGCGAGGTCGTCGGCAGGTCCGGGGCGCGCTACCGCCTCGACACCGGGCCCACGGTGCTGACGATGCCGGACCTCGTCGCAGACGCCTTCGCCGCCGTCGGCCAGGACCCGGGACAGTGGCTGACCCTGCACCGTCTCGACCCGGCATACCGGGCGCACTTCGCCGACGGCACGAGCCTGGACCTCACGAGCGACACCGAGGCGATGCAGGAGCGCATCCGGACGTTCGCCGGCGGGCGCGACGCGGACGGCTACCGCCGCTACGTCGAGTGGGTGACGCGCCTCTACCGGGCGCAGATGCGCAGCTTCATCGACCGCAACTTCGACTCGCCGACCGACCTTCTGGGCCCGGCGCTCGCGAGAGTCGTTGCCCTCAGGGGATTCTCGCGCCTCGACACCGCGGTGGCCCGGTACTTCCCGGACGAACGGCTCCAGCGCGTCTTCAGCTTCCAGGCGATGTATGCCGGCCTGTCGCCCCACCGCGCGCTCGCCCTCTACGCGGTGATCTCCTACATGGACCTCGTCGAGGGTGTCTACTACCCCGAGGGGGGCATGAACGCCCTGCCCGCAGCGATGGCCGCCGCGGCGGCGGCCGCCGGCGTCGAGATCGTCCTCGGCACCCCGGTCACGTCCGTGCACTGGTCAGGGGACCGGGTGGACGAGGTCCGCTCCGCATCCCGGGCGTGGCGCTGTGACGAGCTCGTCCTCACCCTCGACGCACCCGCAGCCCTCGAGCTGGTCGGGCGCCGTGCCCACCCGCGCCGGCCGCGACCGGCACTCGAGTACGCGCCGTCCTGTGTCGTGCTGGCCGCCGGCCTGACCGAGGCGTGGGGCACCGCGCCGGACGTGCACCACAGCATCCACTTCGGCCACCCGTGGGCGGGGGTCTTCACCGACCTCGCCCAGGGGCGCCTCATGCGCGACCCGTCGTGGCTGCTCAGCGTCCCGTCGGTGACCACCCCCCCGGTCGCTCCAGAGGGTGGACACAGTGCCCAGGTCCTCTTCCCCGCCCCCAACCTGCGTTCCGGACTCGACTGGGACGCCGTCACGCCCGCCTACCGGGACCACGTGCTGCGCACCGTCGAGGCGGCCCACCCCGGCTTCACCGGCGCCGTCGACGCCGAGGTCCTGCTCACCCCCCCGGACTGGCAGGACCTCGGGCTGGCTGCCGGCACCCCGTTCGGGGCGGCGCACACCTTCGCCCAGACCGGCCCCTTCCGCTCCCGTAACGTCGTGGCCGACAACGTCGTCCTCGCCGGCTCCGCCACCGTCCCGGGGATCGGCGTGCCGATGGTGATCATCAGCGGCCGGCTCGCGGCCGAGCGCCTCGCCGGTGCCGACCCCGCCTACATCTCCCGAGCCTGGCGGTGACAACCTGGGAGACACCGCCCGGTCTCGGCGCGGCATACCGGGCCTGCCGGGACGTGCACCGTCGGCACGGGCGCACGTACTACCTCGCCACCACCCTGCTGCCGCGCGAGCGGCGTCCACACGTCTGGGCGCTCTACGCGTTCGCCCGCACCGCGGACGACCTCGTCGACCACCCGCGCGAGGACCCGGCCGTCGCCCTCCCCGCCTGGCGGGACGTGGCGCTCACCGTCCTCGGGGGGGCGACCCCCCCGGCAGGCGGGGACCCGGTGCTGGCCGCCACGTGGCACACCAGGACTGCGCTCGGTCTCGACCTGCGCCTCTTCGAGGACTTCCTCGCGTCGATGATCATGGACCTGACGGTGACCCGCTACGCGAGCTGGGAGGAGCTGCGGCGCTACATGCGCGGCAGCGCGGCAGTGATCGGGGAGATGATGGCTCCGCTGCTCGGGGCCGCTGACCCCGGGGCGCTCCGGCCCGCGGGGGCGCTGGGCGAGGCCTTCCAGTTCACCAACTTCGTGCGCGACGTCGCCGAGGACCTTCGGCGCGGGCGGGTGTACCTCCCGGCGGAGGACCTGGCCGCACACGGGGTGAGGGTGGCGGACCTGGCCCGCAGCGCCGCGCAACGCGCGCCCACCCCGGCGGTGCGCGGCCTCGTCGCCGCGCAGACCCAGCGGGGCCTTGACCTCTACGACCTCGCCCGGCCCGGGCTGGGCCTCGTCGACGCGCGCTCCCGGGCCTGCCTCGAAGTGGCCTTCACGCTCTACCGGGAGATTCTCGTCGAGGTCGAGCGGCACGGGTTCAACGTCTTCGACGGGCGAATCCGGGTCTCCCGGGGCGTCCGGGCGGCCGCCGTGGCCCGGGCAGCGAGTGCCCGGCGCCGCTGACCCGGGCCGGGTCCTGCCACACCCACAGGGCGCACGTGGCCAGCACCAGGGCGAAGCCGAAGGCCAGGTCCTCCACGGGAGCGAAGGCCACCCGGACCCCGATGACCGCCTGCGGGTCGTAGGTGACGATCCCGCGTCCGGTCAGCCACCCGTTCGTCAGCAGCTGGAAGGCGCCCACCACCGCGTATGCCGTCCACCACTGCCGGGTGCGCACCAGCCGGGTCCGCAGCAGCAGGGTGTCGAGCACGAGGACGGCGCCGACCGCCAGCAGCGCCCCGAGGGTGTAGGTCATCGCTCGTCCGGCTGCCCGTCCGGCTGCCCGTCCGGCTGCTCGTCCGGCTGCCGGACCCGGCGCCCGAGGACGACCCCGACCGCCTCGTACGTGAGCAGCCCGGCCAGCGGGATGACGAGGAAGAAGGCAAGCTCCTCGAGGGGCAGCCCGGCGACGCGCACCGGCACCGTCTGGGCCGCGTCGAACGCCCACTGCCCGGAGCGGGTGGCCGCGACGTCCCAGAGGAGGAACACCGCTGCCACGGGAACGATGCTCAGCGCCGTTCGGCGCGGCTGCCGGGTCAGGGTGAGCCGGAAGACCCGGTGCAGGGGAAGGGTGCCGGCCAGGCAGAACAGGAGCATCACGGCATACGCGAGATGACGCACGAGCGTGCCCTGCACCCTGGACGTGCCCTCAGAACGCCGTGGCCTGGGCCCGGCGGCGGACCTCGGTCTTGTGCCCGGCGATGAGCGCGTCGATGGGCGCGCCGTCGACGGGCAGGGTGTCGTCGGGGGTGAAGAGCCAGCGCAGGATCTGCTCGTCGCTCATCCCCCCGTCGGCAAGCACGGTGAACGTGCCCTTCAGCTCGGGGCGGGGGCCCTGCGCCCCGAGGAACTTGGCCGGGACGCTGACGACGCGCCGCTCCCCGACACGCGCCGAGAGCAGCTCGCGGTCGGCGATGAGCTGGCGGACCCGGGAGAGGGGCAGGCCCAGCCGGGCGCCGATGTCCGGCACCGTCGTCCAGTCCGCGACGAGCCTGGCCACGTCCATGTGGTCGGGGTCGTCGTGGTCGGGGTCCATGTGGTCGGGGTCGCCGTGGTCGTCAGGCATCCCCCCAGCCTGCCACGGGCCGCGGCCGGCACCCTGCGGACCCCGTGCTCGAATTGGGACCGGCTCGCCCCGCGGAACGAGGCGAAACGGGTGTAGGTTTCGTCGTTGCACACCAGTCACGCAACTCCCACTGGTCACAGTGGACGCGCAGGTAACGCCTGAAACGGAAGGACCACCCCGAGATGACCCCCGTTCCGGCGACCACCGCCCCCCACTCGACCGTGCCGCCGGCGCTGTCCCGCACCGCCAGCGCGGCACCGAGCGGGTGGGAGAACTACACGGTGCGCCGCGGGGACACCCTCGTCGACATCGCGGCCCGCACGGGGACGGCGTCCGTCGTCCTCGCTGCCCAGAACCAGCTCCCGAACGGCGGGCGCCTCATCCTCGCCGGCAGTGTGCTGCAGGTGCCGACGGCCGCCCGACCGGCACCAGCGGCGGCCCCGGCACCAGCGGCGACGCCGGCACCGGGCACCGTCGCAGCCCCTGCGGCGTTCACGACCTACACCGTGCGGTGGGGGGACACCATCGGCGACATCGCGCTGCGCTCGCCGACCAACGCGCGCAAGATCATGGCTGCCAACGGGATCGTCGGCAGGGGACGCATCGTGCCCGGCCAGGTGCTGCGCATCCCGCTTCCCCCGGCGCCCGCGCCGGCGCCCGCGCCCGCCCGGGCCGGCTCGCCGGCCCCGGCCCCGGTGACCGGCACGATGACGGCGGGCTCGACGGCATACACGGTCGTGCGGGGGGACACCCTCGAGCGCATCGCCGGCAGCAGCGGCGCCACCCTGGTGTCCCTCATCACGGCGAACGCCCTCGTCGCGCCATACCTGCTGCAGGTCGGGCAGGTGCTCCAGGTGCCCGTCCCCGCGCCGCCGCCGGCCGCCCCCGTGCCAACCTTCGCAGGACGGACCTACCCGCAGGCGACCCTCGACGCCGCGGCGGCGAACCGGGCCGCGCTCGCCGCCGCGACGGTCCCCAGCCGCACGGCCACCCGCGACCTCGTCGCGACGACCGCCACCCGCAACGGCGTCGACCCCCGGCTGGCCCTCGCCGTCGCCTACCTGGAGTCCGGGTGGGACCAGCGTCAGGTGTCCATCGCGAACGCGGTCGGCACGATGCAGGTGATTCCCAGCGCCGGCGAGTGGGCCTCGGAGATGACAGCGCGCAAGCTCGACCTGCTGCGAGCCGAGGACAACGTCACCGCCGGGGTGGTCATCCTCCGTGCGCTGATGCGTTCCGCCGCGTCGCCCGACGAGGCCATCGCCGGGTACTACCAGGGCCTGGCCTCGGTACGGGCCAACGGGATGTACCCCGACACGGTGGCCTACGTCGCGGCCGTCCAGGCGCTGCAGAGCCGCCTGTAGCCCTCCTCGGCCCTGCCCGAGCCCGCCCGGCCCTCCCCCTGGACCGGCAAACCGGCCAGAGCGGGCCCGGCAAGCCTGACGTCGGCGGCCTGACCCGCTTTGTAGACTTCCGTGCGTGTCGTCAAGCGTGCAGGAGTCGCTCGTCGGGCGGTTGCTCGACGGCCGCTACCGCGTGCTCTCCCACATTGCCGACGGCGGCATGGCCTCGGTGTACCTCGGTCTCGACCAACGCCTCGACAGGGAGGTCGCCCTCAAGGTCATGCGGGCCGGGCTGGCTCGGGACGAGAGCTTCGTCAGCCGGTTCCGCCGCGAGGCGCGCTCCGCGGCCCGCCTGAGCCACCCCAACGTCGTGGCGGTCTTCGACCAGGGCGAGGACGCCGGGGACGTGTTCCTCGCCATGGAGTACGTCCCGGGCCGCACCCTGCGGGAGGTGCTCCAGGTCGAGGGCCCGCTCACCCCCCGGGCCGCGATGGACATCGTCGACCCCCTGCTGCAGGCGCTGGACGCCGCCCATCGCGCCGGCCTGATCCACCGCGACGTCAAGCCCGAGAACGTCATCCTGCGCGACGACGGCACGATCAAGGTCGCCGACTTCGGCCTGGCCCGGGCGGTCACCGCCTCGACGACGACCGACCAGTCCGGGGTCCTGCTCGGGACCGTGGCCTACCTCTCGCCCGAGCAGGTGGAGCGCGGGGCCGCCGACGCCCGCAGCGACGTCTACGCGGCCGGTCTGGTCCTCTTCGAGATGCTCACCGGCCAGCAGGCGTTCTCCGGCGACTCACCGATCCACGTGGCGTACCAGCACGTGCACGGCTCGGTGCCGATGCCGTCGAGCAGGGTGGGCTCGGTCCCCCGGGAGCTCGACCAGCTCGTCGCGCTCGGCACGGCGCGCGACCCGGACAAGCGGCCCGCCTGCGCCGGGGACTACCTCGCCGAGGTGCGCCGCTCCCGCGCCCTGGTCTCGGCCGGCGAGCTGGACCTACGCCCCGAGCGGGGCACGGCCGGGCATACCGCCGGTCAGGTCGGCCGCTGGGGCGACGTGGGCGACGTGGGCGACCTGGGCCACGTCCGCCCCGGGACCGGGGACGGCGAGGGCAACGCGGGCAGCGACACGATGCAGATGCTCCCCACGAAGGCCATCCCCGTACCGCAGCAGCCGAGCGCTGGGTCGGCGACGACGCATCCGCCGGGCCTACTGGTGCCGGGGCGTCGCCGCCGGGCGTGGCCGTGGCTGCTCGCCCTGCTCACCGCGCTCATTGCCGCCGGGACGGCCACGGCCATCTGGTACGCCACCGCGGGCCCCGGTGCCATGACCACCGTCCCGACCGTCGTCGGCCTCGCCCGGGGCGACGCGGAGCGCAGCGTGCAGGCGGCCGGCCTGCGGGTCGGTGTCGTCGAGTCCTTCGACGAGGCGGCCCCCCGGGGCAGCGTCATGGCGAGCGACCCCGGCACCGGTACCCGGGTCCGCCGGACCAGCCCGGTCGGCCTCACCGTCTCGCTCGGTCCGGAGCGGTACTCCCCCCCGGCCCTGGTCGGCGCCCGCCGTGACGACACCGCCCAGCTGCTCGGGGGGAGCCACCTGTTGCTCGGCACGGTCACCGAGACGTTCAGCGAGAGCGTCCCCGCGGGTGTCGTCACCGCCCAGGACCCCGGCCCCACTGCGTCGCTCAAGCGCGACACCAGGGTCAACGTCACCGTCAGCAAGGGCCGCCAGCCGCTGCCGGTCCAGGACTTCACCGGCAAGCCAGCGGGTGCGGCCACCCAGAGCCTCAAGGACCTCGGCCTGAGCGTCGTGCAGGGCGACCCGGTCAACCACGACACGGTCCCGTCCGGGTCCGTCGTCAGTCAGTCGCCGAGCTCGGGGACGCTGTTCCGGGGCGACACGGTCACCCTCGTCGTGTCCAGGGGCCCGGCACTGGTCCCGGTCCCGGACGTCACCCTCCGCCCGGCGGCGCAGGCACGGACGACCCTGGAGAAGGCCGGCTTCCAGGTCAAGGTCACCACCCTCTACGGCGGCCTCCTGCAGATCGTCCGCTTCCAGAACCCGCCGGTCGGCACGATGGCCGTCAAGGGTTCAACCGTGACGATCAGCGTCATCTGACGCTGGATGCCCGGTCCCCGCGGGTCGGCCCGCACCCTTGCCACCGGTCTGCTCGTCTCGCTGACCGCGGTCTGGGGCTCGACGTTCTTCCTCATCCGTGACCTCGTCGCCACCGTCCCCCCGATCGACTTCCTTGCGGTGCGCTTCACGATCGCGGCGGTCCTCATGCTGGCGCTCTTCTGGCGCCAGCTGCGGGACCTCGGCCGCGGGGAGGTCATCGCCGCCGGGGCGCTCGGCGCGCTGTACGGCCTCGCCCAGATCCTGCAGACGGTCGGTCTGTCCGCCACCGACGCGTCGGTGTCCGGCTTCATCACCGGGACCTACGTCGTGCTGACGCCGGTGCTGTCCGCCCTCCTCCTGCGCGAGCACGTGCCCACGAGCACCTGGTATGCCGTGCTGCTCGCGACCGCGGGCCTTGGCATCCTGTCCCTCAACGGAGTCAGCATCGGTGTCGGGGAGGCGCTGACCCTCGCCTGCGCCGTCGTCTACGCACTGCACATCCTCGGGCTCGGTCGGCTGTCCACCGCCCGGCGCGCAACCGGCATGTCGGCTGCGCAGATGGTCGCCATCGCGCTGCTGTGCGACGTCGCCGCCGTCCCGGGCGGCCTGACCCTGCCGGACGGGACCGGCCAGTGGGCTTCGGTGCTGTACATGGCGACCGCCGCGGGGGTCTTCGCCCTCTGGGCGCAGACCTGGGCGCAGGCTCACATGAGCGCGTCGAGGGCAGCAATCGTCATGACGCTCGAACCGGTCTTCGCCGCGTTCTTCGCGATCCTGCTCGGGGGGGAGTCCCCCACCGGCCGGGTCCTCGTGGGGGGGACGCTGGTAGTGGCGGCGATGTACACCGTGGAGCTGCTCGGCCGCCGCGGGTCGCGCCGCCCGCCCGCCGAGGTGCTGCACCACGAGGTGTGACGACGGCACGAGCGGCCCGCGCGGGTTCGACCCGTGCCGGTTCCCGTGCTGACGCCCGCCCCGGTCGGCGCGCGAGTCGGCGGGAGGCTTGCCCTCGACCGGTGTTCCCCACTATAAGGAAACGTTCCTAACCGAGCGAGCCCGCGGCCGCAGTCGT
>JBPCOG010000429.1:0-5158 GCA_051000455.1 Lapillicoccus sp.
CCAGAGCACTCCCCACACCGCGCGCGGTTCGCCCCCCCCCCCCCCCCCCCCCGCTTCTCCCTTTGTGGCGGCGAACCTAGCGGTTCGTGCCCTGGGAGATCCCAGGCAGCAGGCTGTGCCCATCGCGCAGCGCGTCGAGCGCGGCAGGGTTGGTCGCCTGGAGGTGGCCGATGGTCTTGTGCCGGTAGCGCCAGATCTGCACCGCGCCGAAGCCCCAGAACAGGTACTGCACGGACATGGCGACCCGGAAGTCCCCGAGGGTGTAGGACGACGGCCGCCCGGCGCGAGGCGGTCGAGCACGAACCCGATGAGCGCCATGGTGAGCAGCGACGCGACGAACCCGCCGATGTTGACGACGCCCAGCGCGCTGCCCATCCGGTTCTGCGCGTTGAACGTCCTGGCCATGTCGAAGCTGACCATCGCCCCCGGGGCCCCGAGAGCCGTCACGACCACGAGCAGCTGGACGACGGTGAAGGTGGCAAGCTGGGAGGCGGTGATGTGGAAGCGTTCGGCAGCGACCAGCCCGGCGCCTCCGAGCGAGGTGCGGTCGAACACGGCGACGACGTAGACCGACACCGCCGCGGCCCAGACCACCCAGGCGTGTCGGCCGCCGATGTTGTGGAGCTGGTCCGGCGCCGCCCCCGGCACGACCGTCACCGTTGGCCCTGCAGGGCCGCCCACGCGGTGTCGAGGTGGCTGCGGGTTGCCTGCAGGAACGCCGCGCTGGTGCCCCCCGTGAGGGCGGAGAGCAGCTCCTCGTGTCCGTGCAGGGCGACGTCCATCCGGGTGTCGGACATGTGCATCTGGGCGGTGAGGATGCACAGCTGCCGGTCGCGCAGACCCTGGTAGGTCCTCGTGAGGATGGGGTTCCCGGCTGCGGACACGATGACCTCGTGGAAGAGCCGGTCGTTCTCGGCGAAACCGGCGATGTCCTGCGCACTGCGGGCGACCTGCATGGCGGCGAGCCGCTGCTGCAGCTGGGCGACGGCCGGGCCGCGGTTCGGCCACATCGCGCCAGCTGCCCACTCCTCGATGACGGTCCGTGCCTGGAGGACCTGCCGGGCCTCCTCGGTCGAGACCGGGACGACGAGGGCGCCCTTCTTCGGGAAGAGGCGGACCAGCCCCTCACCCTCAAGCCGTAGCAGGGCCTCACGGACGGGGGTGCGGGAGACCCCTGCCGTACGGGCGAGCTCGCCCTCGATGAGGAGCTCGCCCGCGGGGCGCGTCGAGGATGTCGCGCTTGAGGTGCTCGTACACCCGGGAGGCGGCGGACGGCATACCGGCTGCTGGTGACTTGATGCATCCAAGATAGATGCAACGGGCCCAGAGGCAGGGTCCGTCCCACGGTGTGGACGGCCGACCTGACAGGTCACGCACAGGTTCGGCCAAGCCGACGCGCAGCCAGCCCCCCTACGGTCAGTCGCGGGTGCGACCGACGCCCCGGGTGTGGCGAGGGGCGCGGGATCGGGTGCAGTCGAGACGAGCGAGCAGGCGCGGCGGACGCCGAAGGCCCCTGATCGCCGCGGCCACGGTGCTGCTGGTGCTGGTGGGGGGCGCCGCGGCGTGGGCCACCACCCGGCGCCAGCCGGCCGCGGACCCGGTCCCCCCGACCCAGGTCGCGGCCACCCTGGCGACGATGCGCCAGACCGTCTCGGCGACGGGCACCATCGCGCCGCAGACCCAGGCCAACCTCTCGTTCGTCGCGGCGGGGACGGTCAACGCGGTCAAGGCGTCGGTCGGCGACGTCGTCCAGACGGGGCAGCCGCTCGCGACCGTCGACCCCACGGACCTGCAGAACGCCGTCACCGTGGCGCAGGCCAACGTCAACACCGCCCAGGCCCAGCTCGACCAGGCCCAGGCGAGCGGCACGGCATCGACGACACAGCTCGCGTCGGCGACCGCGCAGCTGAGCTCGGCCCAGGCCCGGCTTACCAGCGCCCGCCAGGACCTGAAGAATGCCGTCCTCGCCTCACCCATCACGGGCACGGTGGCGGCCGTCAACCTCACGGTCGGCACCCGGGTCAGCGCCTCGAGCGGGGGCACCACGGTTGGCGGGGTCGCGGGCGGGTCCGGTGGCTCGGCCTCGGCCTCGGGCTCGTCGGCGGCGGCCCAGGTCGTCGTCATCACCACGGACGCCTGGATCGTCAACGCCTCGGTGGGCACCGCCGACCTGGCCCGGGTCAAGAAGGGGCTGCAGGCCGAGATCACCCCCACCGGCGCCCGCGACAAGGTGTTCGGGACGGTCAGCTCGGTCGGGGTCATCGCCACCGCAAGCGGGGGCACGGCCACCTTCCCCGTGACGATCGCGGTCACCGGCGTTCCCACCGGACTGTATGCCGGGGGCACGGCCGACGTCGCCATCGTCGTCCGGGCGGTGCCCGACGTCCTCACCGTCCCGACCGCCGCAATCCACACCGAACAGGGCCGAACCGTGGTCCACCAGGTGCACGCCGGCCAGCAGGTCAGCACCCCGGTGACCATCGGGGAGGTCTACGGGAACACCACCCAGATCACCGGGGGCCTCAATGAGGGGGACCAGGTCGTCGTGGAGTCGCGCACCTCCCCCTCCGGGGGCGTCCCGGGCAGCGGTACCCGAACCCGGGGGACCGGCGGCTCGAGCGGGGCCCCCGGCGGCGCTCCCCGCAGCGCTCCCTCCGGGACGGCCAACGGGGGCGGACAGTGAGCACCTCGCCGCCGACGGCAGGGCGGCGGCCCATCCTGCTGCTGGAGGACGTCGGCAAGGTCTACGCGAGCGGGTCCCTCGAGGTTGAGGCGCTGCGGGGGATCCACCTTCAGGTCGCTGCCGGCAACTACCTCGCCGTCATGGGTCCGTCCGGCTCGGGCAAGTCCACCCTCATGCACATCCTCGGGTGCCTGGACACTCCCTCGTCCGGCCGGTATGAGCTCGCCGGCGTCGACGTCAGCGAGATGGACGAGAAGGACCTCGCCGAGGTGCGCAACCGCCGGATCGGGTTCGTCTTCCAGCAGTTCAACCTGCTACCGACCCTGTCGGCCTGGCGCAACGTCGAGCTGCCTCTGTGCTACGCCGGAGTCCCCCGGACCCAGCGAAAGGCGAGAGCGCTGGAGGCCCTGTCGCGGGTCGGGCTCGCCGAGCGGGTCGAGCACCGTCCCGGTGAGTTGTCCGGGGGCCAGCAGCAGCGGGTCTCCGTGGCCCGGGCGCTGGTCACCGACCCCGACCTCATCCTGGCTGACGAACCCACCGGCAACCTCGACTCCAGCTCGACCGCCGACGTGCTTGCGCTACTGGAGGAGCTGCACGACCAGGGTCGGACCATCATCCTCATCACACACGAGCGGGACGTTGCCGCGCGCGCCGGCCGGGTCGTCCACATCCGGGACGGGCGGCTCACCGAGAGCACCGTCGGTTCGGCCACCCGATGACCTGGTGGGAGACCGTCCGCACGGCCTACGACGCGATCCGCACGCGACGGCTTCGCTCAGTCCTCACCATGCTCGGCATCCTCATCGGGATCGCCGCGGTCATGCTCACCGTCGGCCTCGGCCAGGGCGCCCAGACGAAGGTGAGCGACCAGATCAGCAAGCTCGGGTCCAACCTGCTCATCGTCTCGCCGGGCAGCGCGACGGCGTCGACGGGCGTCCGGGGCGGGCGCGGCACGGCGACCACCCTCACCTCCGACGACGCGGCAGTCCTCAGTGACCCACGCATCGCCCCCGACATCGCCCGCGTGGCCCCCACGTCGAGCTCGTCCCAGTCGCTCCTCGCCGGGGCCACCAACTGGACGACGAACGTCGTCGGAACGACACCCGACTGGCTGTCCGTGCGAGCCCGCACCGTTTCCCAGGGACGCTTCTTCACCGATGCCGACCTGGCCTCCGGACAGCTGGTGGTGGTCATCGGCCAGACCACGGCGATCCAGCTCTTCGGCACCGGCGCACCCGTCGGCCAGGTCGTCTCCATCAACGGGCAGGGATACACGGTCGTCGGTGTCCTCGACGGGGTCGGGTCCACCGCGACCGGCGACGAGGACGACCAGGCGGTGGTACCGAGGACCACCTTCGCCAACCGGATCTCAACGAGTGCCAACGTCCGCAGCGTGTCGACGATCTATCTCGAGGCACGGGACCAGGAGGGTCTCTCCGCGGCATACCAGGAGGCGACCAGTGCCCTGCTGACCAACCACGGTGTGACGCTGGCGTCCCAGGACTTCACGGTCAGCAGCCAGCAGTCGCTCGTACAGACGGCGACGAGCACGGCCCACATCCTTACCGTGCTCCTCGCGAGCATCGCCGGTATCTCCCTGCTCGTCGGCGGCATCGGCGTCATGAACATCATGCTCGTCTCGGTCACCGAACGGATCCGCGAGATCGGCCTGCGCAAGGCACTCGGCGCGACGCCGCGGGTGATTCTGCGCCAGTTCCTCGTCGAGGCGAGCATGCTTGGGCTCACCGGCGGCATCCTCGGTCTGAGCCTGGGGCTTGTCGGGGCACTCGTCCTCCCGGGATTCCTCGGGCAGCCGGTCACCATCTCCGCGGTGGCCGCGGTGGCTGCGCTGGGCGTCTCACTCCTCATCGGCATCGTGGCGGGCGTCTACCCGGCCAGCCGTGCCGCCCGTCTTGCCCCCATCGACGCCCTCAGGAGCGAGTGAGCATGAAGCGCATCGCCATCACGGCCCTTGTCGTTGGCGCCGGACTCACCCTTGCCGGATGCAGTTCCGGCTCGGCCTCGACCGGACCTGCCGGCAGCGCCGTGCCGACCACCTCAGCCACCTCAGCCACCGGCCAGGGCGCCGGCCGGGGGGCGGGGCGGGTGCCCGGTGTGACCGGCCTCATCGCCGCGGTGACCGGCACGACGATGCAGGTGCAGGGCAACAACCAGCAGACCGCGGTCAGCTGGAGTGCGACGACGACGTTCCGTCGTTCCGCTCCCGCGTCCGCTGCCGACGTCACGCCCGGCTCCTGTGTCGTTGTCCGGGCTTCCGGCGCAGGCCCGGACGGGGGGGCCGGGACGGCGACGACGCCGGGCGCAGCCGAGGGGCGCGTCACGGCGGCCAGCGTGGAGATCACCGCGCCGTCGGCAGGGGGGTGGGGGGGGGGGGGGCCCCCCGGGGGTCCCCCCACGGCGGGGAAAGACAGGGAGGGGGACGGGGGCGGGGGAGTTGGGGCGGACGAGAAAAGG
>JBPCOG010000325.1:0-5593 GCA_051000455.1 Lapillicoccus sp.
GAGCTGCCGAGCGGGGACCAGATCGTGCAGCTGAGGGTGGTCGTGCCACGACAGGTGCTCGTGCCAGGTCAGGAGGGGCCGCGGAGCCCCCGGGCGGAGCACGTCCCGGCGGGGGGCCGCACCCGAGCGCCCCGGGTGGACACCATCGAGGTGACCTGCTGGTCCGGGCCCGTCAGGCGCAGTGCCCTGCGGCTGCGGGCCGGGGACCTCGTCGAGGTGCACGGAGCGCTGCGGCGCCGGTTCTTCCGGACCGGTCCGGCGCTCCAGAGCCGCTATGACGTCGAGGCACGCGTGGTCCGGCGGCTGCACCGCCCCCGACCGGCCCCGGGGGCCTGAGCGACTGCACCGCCCCGAGCGGCTGCACCGCCCCCGAGCGGGCCCCGGGGGCCTGAGCGGCTGCACCGCCCCTGACCGGCCCAGTGGCCTGAGGGGCGGCCCCTAGACTTGCACCTCGTGACCGACGAGCCAGGCCCCCCGTGACCCAGGAGCCGAGCCCGGGCCCCGCTGCCCGGCGCGGGCCGTTCGCCGTCGGCGACCGGGTGCAGCTGACGGACAGCAAGGGGCGCCTGCACACGGTCGTCCTCGAGCGGGGCAGGGAGTTCCACACCCACCACGGGCGACTGTCCCACGACGAGGTCATCGGAGTCCCCGACGGCTCGGTGGTCCTCAACACGGCCGGAGTCGAGTACCTCGCGTTGCGTCCCCTGCTTCCTGACTACGTCATGTCGATGCCGCGCGGTGCCGCGGTGGTCTACCCCAAGGACGCCGGCCAGATCGTCATGATGGGGGACATCTTCCCCGGGGCGCGGGTGGTCGAGGCCGGGGTCGGCTCCGGCGCCCTGAGCATGTCGCTGCTCCGCGCGGTCGGGGAGCGCGGTGAGCTGTTCTCGTTCGAGCGCCGGGCGGACTTCGCCGACATCGCGCGGGGGAACGCCAGGGCGTTCTTCGGCGGCGACCACCCCGCCTGGCGGGTGCAGGTGGGGGACCTCGCCGAGGCCCTGCCGGGTACGGTCGGGGGGGGCACCGTCGACCGGGTCGTGCTGGACATGCTGGCGCCCTGGGAGTGCCTCGACGTGGTCGCCGACGCGTTGCTGCCCGGTGGTCTGCTCATCTGCTACGTCGCCACCACGACCCAGCTGTCCCGGGTCGCCGAGGCGGCGCGCGGGCACGGCGGGTTCACCGAGCCCTCCGGGTGGGAGTCCTTGGTGCGCGGCTGGCACCTTGAGGGCCTGGCCGTGCGACCGCAGCACCGGATGCACGGCCACACCGGCTTCCTGCTCACCACCAGACGCCTCGCCCCGGGCGTGACGGCCCCCCGGCGCACCCGCCGGCCGGCGCGCGGCGCGCCGGACGGGAGCGACCCCGATGGGAGCGACGCCCACGGGAGCGAGCCAGCCGGCATACCTGCTGCTGGGGATGACGCGACGGGGCCGGACTGGAGCCCGACGGCGCCGGACTGGAGCCCGAAGTCGCTGGGGGAGCGGGCCGTGTCGGAGAAGCGGATCCGGCGGGTACGCCGGACTGTGACCGAAACGTCCACCGACTGACGGCGAATGGGCGTTAGGGTCCAGACAGACGACCGGATGTGCCGTCAGGAGGTTCCGATGACCGAGGACGCAGCTCGCGAGCACGGTCCCGCGCCGGGGGACGAGGACGTCGCCGGCGTGGCCCGTCAGCACGCCCTCCTCCGGGAGGAGGTGGACGAGCTCCGCGAGAGGGTGCGGCACAGTCCCACCCGCGCCCGTGACCTCGAGAACCGGCTCCTGCAGATGCAGGCCTCCCTGACGACCCTGTCGAACCAGAACGAGCGGCTCGTGCGGACCCTCAAGGAGGCCCGCGAGCAGATCGTCTCGCTCAAGTCCGAGGTGGACCGTCTCGCGCAGCCGCCGAGCGCCTTCGGCCTCATCGTCGAGGCCCATGAGGACGCCACCGTCGACATCCTCACCTCCGGGCGCAAGATGCGGGTCGCCGTCAGTCCCAACGTCGACCCCGCCAGCCTCGCCCCAGGACGGGAGGTCATGCTCAACGAGGCCCTCAACGTCGTCGCCACCTGCGGGTACGAGCGGGTGGGCGAGGTCGTGCTCATCAAGGAGCTGCTCGAGGACGACCGGGTCCTCGTCGTCGCGCACGCCGACGAGGAGCGGGTGTGCCGCCGGGCCGACTCGCTGCGCGATGTGCCGATCCGGGTCGGGGACGCGTTGATGCTCGACCCGCGCTCGGGGTTCGTCTACGAGCGGATCCCCAAGGCCGAGGTGGAGGAGCTCGTCCTCGAGGAGGTGCCGGACATCGCCTACGAGGACATCGGTGGCCTCGCGGGGCAGATCGAGCAGATCCGCGACGCGGTCGAGCTGCCCTACCTGCACCCCGAGCTGTTCCGCGAGCACCGGTTGCGTCCGCCCAAGGGCGTGCTGCTCTACGGGCCGCCCGGGTGCGGCAAGACGCTCATCGCCAAGGCGGTCGCCGCGTCCTTGGCCAAGCAGATGGCCGAGATGACGGGGGTGCCCTCCGAGAAGAGCTACTTCCTCAACATCAAGGGCCCCGAGCTGCTCAACAAGTTCGTCGGCGAGACGGAGCGCCACATCCGGCTGATCTTCCAGCGGGCCCGGGAGAAGGCGTCCGACGGCACCCCCGTCGTCGTGTTCTTCGACGAGATGGACTCCCTCTTTCGCACCCGTGGCTCCGGTGTCTCGTCCGACGTCGAGACGACCATCGTCCCGCAGCTGCTCTCGGAGATCGACGGGGTCGAGCGCCTCGAGAACGTCATCGTCATCGGCGCCTCCAACCGCGAGGACATGATCGACCCCGCGATCCTGCGTCCCGGGCGCCTCGACGTGAAGATCAAGATCGAGCGCCCCGACGCGGAGAGCGCCCGCGACATCTTCAGCAAGTACCTCACCGTCGACCTGCCGCTGCACGCCGACGACGTCTCGGAGCACGACGGGAACCGCGAGGCGACCATCGAGGGGATGATCCAGGCCGCGGTGGAACGGATGTACTCCGAGATCGACGCGAACCGCTTCCTCGAGGTGACGTATGCCAACGGCGACAAGGAGATCCTCTACTTCAAGGACTTCAACTCCGGGGCGATGATCCAGAACATCGTCGACCGGGCGAAGAAGATGGCGATCAAGGACTTCCTCACGGTCGGGCAGAAGGGCATCCGCGTCGAGCACCTGCTCGCCTCGTGCGTCGACGAGTTCAAGGAGAACGAGGACCTGCCCAACACGACCAACCCGGACGACTGGGCCCGGATCTCGGGCAAGAAGGGCGAGCGGATCGTCTACATCCGCACGCTGATCAACGGCAAGGACGGCACGGAGGCCGGCCGCTCGATCCACACGGTCGCCAACACCGGCCAGTACCTCTGAGTCCCTCCCGCAGGACCCGTGCCCGGCCCGGTCAGTCGCGAAGCCGGGTCAGCAGGGCCCGCCAGCCGAGGAGGAGCACGCCGAGCGAGAGTGCGGCGACGAGGACGAACGAGAACGCCGTCCCCTGGCTGGTGAGCGCCCTCAGCAGCATCCCGACGAGCACGGTGCACGCCCAGACGGGTATGCCGGGCCCGAGGCCGAGCGGCCACCGTCCCGAGCGCACGCGGACCAGTGCCCACCCGGCGGCGGCGCCGACGAGGAAGGGCCAGGCGGTGACGGCCGCTCCGAGCACCGGCTCGCCCTCGCCGTGGCTCGCCCGGCCGATCGCCGCGAACACGCCGATGAGCAGGGCGTCGAGGACCGCGGCCTGCCACGGCGCGATCCGCCGCGCCACGGCGGCGCAGGCACGGCGCCACCGCGCCGCTGCGCTCACCGCACCACGCGCTCCATGACAGGCAACTCGAGACCTGCCTGCGGAAGCACGGCCGCCACCGGGTCGTCGAAGGGCAGCCTCGGCTGTGGCGGCCCGTGGGTGGGGTCGACGCCCTCGAAGAGGGAGGAGATCGACCTGCCCTGGTGGATCCGTGAGATCGCCTCCCCGAAGAGCTCCGCGACGGAGCGCACCTGCAGCTCCGGCCAGCCCTCCGGCGGCGGCACGGTGTCCGTGGTGACGACCTCGGTGACCATCGGGTGGCCCCGGAGCCGGTCGACCGCCCCGCCGGTGAAGAGGCCGTGGGTGCACGCGATCGACGCCTGCGGGCAGCCGAGGTCCCCGAGCCGGTCGAGCAGCTCGACGATCGAGCCGCCGGTCGCGATCTCGTCATCGAGGATGATCGCCCGCTTCCCGCCCACGTCCCCGACGATCGAGTCGACGACGACCCGGTCGTCGGCGACCCGGCGCTTGTTCCCGGCGGCCACGCCCAAGCCCAGCAGCCGCGCGAACTGGGTCGCGGTCTTGGCGTTGCCGAGGTCGGGGGAGACGACGATCGTGTTGTCGAGGTCACGCCCCCGGTAGTGGTCGGCGAGCACCCCGATGGCCGTCAGGTGGTCGACGGGGACCGAGAAGAAGCCGTGCACCTGGGGGGCGTGCAACGCCATGGTCAGCACGCGGTGAGCCCCCGCGGTGACGAGCATGTCCGCCACGAGACGCCCGCCGAGCGAGATACGTGACGCGTCCTTCTTGTCGGAGCGGGCGTAGGCGTAGTGCGGCATGACGACGGTGATCTGGGCGGCCGACGCCCCGCGGGCCGCGTCGATCATCAGCAGGAGCTCCATGAGGTGCTCCTGGGTCGGTGGGACGAGCGGCTGGACGAGGTAGACGTCGCCCTGGCGGCAGTTGGCGAGCAGCTGCGCCTGAAGGCAGTCGTTGCTGAACCGCTTGATGTCGACGGGGGAGAGGGCCACCCCCACGTGGTCGCAGATCTGGCGGGCGAGGGTTGGGTGGGCGGTTCCGGAGAACACGACGACGTCGTTCACGGGCACCTTCCGGCTCGGCGGTGCTGAGTGAACCTCACCATAATGGACGCAGCGCTGCCGCCGGGATACGGGGCGACGCCGGTCCCGGGCCGGCGTCGGCGCCGGTCAGCGCCGGCCGCCCGGGATCACGTGCGCGCGGATCTCCCGGACCAGCTCGTCGCGGGCCTGCGCACCGCAGGTCGTGGCGCCGGGGAAGCTCATGAAGCCGTGGGGGGCGCCCAGGTAGTTCGTCAGCCGCACCGGCACGCCGGCCCCGGTGAGGCGCTCGGCACACGCCTGCCCCTCGTCCCGCAGGGGGTCCCGGTCGGCCGTCTGGACGAGCGCCGGCGGCAGCCCCGAGAGGTCCTCGGCCCAGTACGGCGACACGAGCGGGTCCCGCTCGCCGAGTCCGTCCGGGCCGAGGTAGTGGGCGACGAAGACCCCGATCTTCTCCCGGGTCAGCACCGGTCCGCTGGCGTGCTCGGCGACCGAGGGGAAGCTGCGGCTGGCGTCGACGCCGGGGTAGAGCAGTGCCTGGTGGGCGATGTCCGGCCCGCCCTCGTCGCGGGCGACCTGGGTGACGACGGCGGCGAGGTTCCCCCCCGCGCTGTCGCCCCACACACCCACCCGCGCGGGGTCCGCCCCGAGGCCCGCGGCGGTCGCCACGGTCCAGCGCAGCGCGTCGACGCAGTCCAGGGCGGCCTGCGGCGCGCGGTGCTCAGGCGCCATCCGGTAGTCCACGCTGACCACGACCGCCGGCACGGCGTGGG
>JBPCOG010000190.1:0-1400 GCA_051000455.1 Lapillicoccus sp.
ATGACAAGGAGGTCCAGGACCCGCCACGGGCCGAGGGCCGACTTCACCGCCGACTCCACGGCGGGTTTCGCGAACACCCTCGGGTCGTCATCCGCCGCCTCCCTGATCTGGTGCCCCGCGCCCCTCAACCACCACACCGGATCTCCAGCAGCGAGGTGTCCGCGCCACGGTTCGACCCGCCTCCAACCGGACGACCGGCACGCGGTACGGCGAGCAGGAGACGTAGTTTAGACCGGCCTTCTGGAAGAAGTGAATCGACTCCCCGTCGCCACGAGTTCTTCGACGCTCTGGGTCAAGAGCGTTGTGCCGCAGTCGAGACGCATGTCCGCGGACGGCGCGCGGTCCGCAGCTGGGGCTGCTGGGGGTCCGACGCCCGTGTTGCCGCTCACGCCCACCTGCTCCACGTACGCGCACAGGCGCTGGAGGCGCACGGTCTCCGCCGGGGACTACGGCTCGCCGCTGGCCGGCTGCTTCGCTGTCGGCCCGGGTCCGCGGGAGGAGCCGACCGGGTGGCGGCCGCGTACAGGCGTTTCGACCCCCGCTCGCAGGTCCAGCCGCGATGCCGGCGAGAGGCGGCCGCTGTGCACCCGGGGCAGCTGGGCAGCGGGGGCAGCCACCGGGACCGGCCCCCGGCCCGCGCCCCGGACTCGGGACAGGCGGCCCGCGACACACGCACCGAGCACCACTACGGTGACCCCATGGCGTCGCTCTCCAGCATCTACATCTACCCCGACCGTGACGAGCCCGCACAGGAGCTCGAGCAGACCAGCGTCTCGGCCGAGGGCCTCGACGGCGACCGGCGCAAGAAGTCGCCGGTCCACCTCGTCAGCGTCGAGGACTACGTGACGACGCACCCGCGTGCCAACCTGGTGGTCGACGTCGACACGGCCGACCTGGCGGCCCTCGTCGGGCGACGGGTACGGATCGGTTCCGTCGAGCTCGACATCACCGGGAGCCCGTCCAGCTGCCCGGGCGTGTATGCCGTGGTGCCAGTGCCCGGGAACCTCGCGGTCGGCGACGAGGTCACGGCGGCGGCGCCCCCTGCACCGGTCTGAGCCGAGGGAGCTCAGCCGCCGGCGAGCATCTCGGTCCACAGCCACTCGGCCGGGATGCCGAAGGCGTCCACGAGCGTCTGGGCCTGAGGGCGCAGCTCCTGGCACAGGTGGTTGACGAGTTCGGTCACCAGCTTCGACCTCGCGGGGGTGAGCCGGTCGTGCTCGAGGTACCAGGCACGGTGTCGCTCGATCGTCGACAGGGCGTGCAGGGCGCACACCCGCCCGAGCAGGTTCCTTGCCGCATCGTCGGTGCACCCTGCGACGGCGCTGAGGAAGGACTCGAGGGTGACCCGGTCGACATGCGCGACAGCGGTCGCCTCCAGGTGGTCCTGCGCCGCGTTGAGG
>JBPCOG010000087.1:0-9708 GCA_051000455.1 Lapillicoccus sp.
GCCGGAACGTCGGCACGGAGACGCTGATCGCGTCCAGGGAGGGAAGCGCTGGGGCGACGGCGAAGCAGCACAGCCCTTCTGCCGCCTCCTCGCGGTCCACGGCATACCCCTGCTCCCGCGTCCGCTGTAGCTCGGCTCGCAGCCGCTCCCAGTCGGTGATGGTGTGGCTCGTCAGCGCCTCGAGGGGGAAGGCGAGGGAGCGGCGCACGTCCGCCGGGTCCCGCTGGGCGAGCAGGGCCTTGCCGAGGGCGGTGGCATGCGCCGGCAGCCTGCCCCCGATGGTGGAGATGAGCCGGACCGGGTGGGTCGACTCACGTTTGGCGAGGTAGACCACACTCCGTCCGTCCAGACGGGCGAGCTGCACGGTCTCGCCGGTGGTGGCCGCCAGCCGGTCGAGCAGGGCGCCGGTCCGGGCCACGGCCTCGTCGGCATCGAGGTATGCCGTGCCCACCCGCAACGCGTGTAGCCCGAGGCGAACGAGCCCCTGGGTTGACTGCTCCACCCAGCCGCGGTCCTGCATGGTGGCGAGGATGGCGTGCAGGCTGCTCTTGGGGATGCGGAGTGTCCGGGCGAGCTCACCGAATGGGCGGGGTCTCGTGGCAAGCAACTCGAGGACGTCAAGGGTGCGGGACGCCGACTTGACGGGTCGAAAGTTGTCGGGACGCTCTTGACCGGGCGGTGGGGCCCATTGTACGCTCGTCATATCGAACAGCGTTCATGTATGTGAACTCGTTGTCAATAGCAGTCACCGCACCGCGCATCGGGAGCGCGTCAGAACGATGGGGCCGCCCCGGAACAAGGACAAGGGAGTCCGGGTATGGCCACGGACAAGGACCGGAGGAGCACGCCGGGCACATCGGGCACCGGGGTGCGCCCGCCGGCCCAGCAAGGAAACGGGACCCCCGCTGGGTCGACCTCACCCGAGTCCGCGACGCCGCCGACCGGACGCCGCCAGACTCACGTGCGGTGGACGATCGTCGGGCTGTGCTTCGCCGGGACAGCCATCAACTACGTCGACCGGGCAAACCTGTCGATCGCGGCGCCGTTCATCCAGAAGGACTTCGCCCTCAGCGACGCCAAGATGGGGTTGATCCTCGGCGCGTTCTTCTGGACCTACGCGATCTTCCAGCTGCCGTCCGGCTGGTTCATCGACAAGCTCGGCCCGCGCATCATGTACACCTTCGCTGTGCTGTGGTGGTCGATCTTCACTGCCCTGACCGCGCTGGCCACCGGGTTCGCGTCGCTGTTCGGGTTCCGGCTCGGCCTGGGTATCGGGGAGAGCGCCGCATATCCGACCAACGCCAAGGTCGTCTCGCGCTGGTTCCCCCTCCGCGAGCGGGCGTTCGCGACGAGCATCTACGACTCCGGTGCGCGGGTCGGCACCGCGCTGTCGGTACCCATTGTCGCGTTCATCATCGCCGGCGTGGGGTGGCGGTGGTCGTTCGTCATCACCGGTGTCGTGGGGGCCCTCTGGGTGCTGTTCTGGGTGCGGTACTACCGCGACCCGCGTCAGCACCCTCGCGCCTCGGCCGACGAGGTCGACTACGTCAAGGAGGGCGGCGGCCGCGTCGACGAGGAGGCCGCCGAGGTCGGAGGGGGCACGGTGCGCTGGCGCCAGCTGTTCGGCTACCGGACCATCTGGGGCATGATGCTGGGCTTCTTCTGCCTCAACTTCGTCATCTACTTCTTCATCACCTGGTTCCCGTCTTACCTGGTCGACGCCCGGCACTTCAGCCTGCTCAAGCTCGGCTTCGCGGGGGCGATCCCCGCGCTGGTGGCCATTGTCGGCGGGTGGGCCGGCGGACTGTACTCCGACCGGCTGGTGCGCGGGGGTGCGAGCTTGACCAAGGCTCGCAAGATCCCGCTGGTCGGGGGGATGCTCTTCAGCTCCGTCATCGCGCTCGCGGTCGTGGTCTCGAACGCGTGGGTCGCGCTCGCGCTGCTGTCGGTCAGCTACGCGAGCCTCACCTTCGCGGCGGCCTCGGTGTGGTCCCTGCCGGCAGACGTCGCGCCCACCGAGGGCCAGGTCGCCTCCATCGGCGGGATCCAGAACTTCGCCTCGAACCTCGCCGGCGTGGGCAGCCCGCTCTTCCTGGGCGTCCTGAAGGGCATCACCGGGTCGTTCGTCCTGCCACTGATCATCACCGGCGCCGTCGCCATCCTCGGCGCCCTTTCGTACGGGCTGATCGTCGGACGAGTGGAGCCGTTGCCCTTCCGGCAGCACGGTGACGTCCCGGCGGCGCGTGCATGAGCAGCATCGCCGCCCTGGAGGTCATCGACATCCGCTTCCCGACCTCACGTCACCTCGACGGCTCGGATGCCATGAACCCGGACCCGGACTACTCCGCTGCCTACGTCGTCCTCCACACGGACGCCGACGACGATCTGGAGGGCCACGGCTTCACGTTCACGATCGGGCGCGGCAACGAGATCGTCTGCACGGCCATCGAGGCGCTGCGACCGCTGGTGCTCGGCCGCGTCGTCGAGGAGACGTTCGCCGACATGGGCGCCTTCTGGAAGGAGGTGACCCGGGACAGCCAGCTGCGCTGGATCGGGCCGGAGAAGGGCGCCATCCACCTCGCGACCGCTGCCGTGGTCAATGCGATGTGGGACCTGTTCGCCAAGCGCGAGAGCAAGCCCCTGTGGAAGCTGCTCGTGGACATGACACCCGAGCAGGTCGTGGGGCTGGTCGACTGGCGCTACCTCACCGACGTGCTCACCCCGGCACAGGCGCTGGACATGCTGCGCGCCACGGAGACGACGAAGCCGCACCGAGAGCAGCAGCTGCGCGAGGACGGCATACCGTCCTACACGACCTCCGCCGGCTGGCTCGGCTATGACGACGACAAGCTGCGCCGGCTGTGTCAGCAGGCCGTTGACGACGGCTGGTCCCACATCAAGCTCAAGGTCGGTGCCGACATCGACAACGACGTAAGACGGTGCCGCATCGCCCGGCAGATTCTCGGACCGGACCGGCGGCTGATGGTTGACGCGAACCAGGCCTGGGACGTCGGTGAGGCGGTCGCCAACATGGGCCGGCTCGCGCAGTTCGACCCGTGGTGGATCGAGGAGCCGACGAGCCCCGACGACATCCTCGGTCATGCGGCGATCGCGGCTGCCATCGCGCCGTGCCGGGTCGCCACCGGCGAACACGTCCACAACCGGGTGATGTTCAAGCAGCTGCTCCAGGCCGAGGCGATCGGCTTCTGCCAGATCGACGCGTGCCGGCTCGGGGGGGTCAACGAGGTCGTTGCGGTGCTGCTGCTCGCCGCGAGGTTCGGGGTGCCCGTGTGCCCCCACGCGGGAGGAGTGGGGCTGTGCGAGCTCGTCCAGCACCTCACCGCATTCGACTACGTTGCCGTCTCGGGCTCCTTCGACGACGTCGTGGTGGAGTACGTCGACCATCTGCACGAGCACTTCCTGGACCCGGTCCGCACCGTGGCCAGCCGCTACCTGGTGCCGGAGATGCCGGGCTACAGCGCGCAGATGCACCGGGAGTCGATCCAGGCGTACGCCTTCCCGCACGGCAGTGAGTGGGCGCGGGCATGACACCGCCGACGAGGAACCCGTGAAGCTCTTGCGCGTTGGCGCCTTCGGCGAGGAGCGGCCAGCGGTGCTCACCGGCGACGGCCGGCTCCTGGATGCGTCGTCAGAGGCGTCCGACTACGACCCTGCCTTCTTCGCCTCCGGCGGGATGGGGAGGCTGGCCGCCGCGGTTTCCGCCGGGCAGCTGTCCCCGCTTGAAGCGACTGCCGAGCGCATCGGGGCGCCCGTCGCCGCACCCCAGAAGGTCGTCTGCATCGGGCTGAACTACCACGACCACGCGCGGGAGACCGGTGCCGAGCTGCCGACGGAGCCGGTCGTCTTCATGAAGGCACCCAACACGGTGGTGGGTCCGGACGACGAGGTCCTGGTGCCGCGAGCCTCCACCAAGACCGACTGGGAGGTCGAGCTAGCGGTGGTGCTGGGGCGGCAGGCTCGCTACCTCCCGAATCCGCAGTCCGCGGCCGAGGTGATCGCCGGCTACGCGATCTCCAACGACGTCTCCGAGCGGGAGTTCCAGCTCGAGCGCGGAGGGCAGTGGGACAAGGGCAAGTCGTGCGAGACCTTCAACCCGCTGGGACCGTGGCTCGTCGCGCCGGACGAGGTCACTGACCCGCAGCGCCTCCGGCTACGCCTGTGGCTCAACGGGGATCTCCGGCAGGACGGGGTCACCTCCGAGATGGTCTTCGGGGTGCACCACATCCTCTGGTATCTCAGCCAGTTCATGGTCCTCGAGCCCGGCGACGTCGTCAACACGGGAACACCTGCCGGGGTCGCGCTCGGGATGGCTCGCCCCCGCTACCTGCGTGCAGGGGATCTGCTCGAGCTGGAGATCGACGGTCTCGGCCGTCAGCGGCAGGAGGTGGGACAGGCGTGACAACCGGAGAGCTCGACGGACTGTCCGCCCTCGTCACCGGGGGCTCGTCCGGGATCGGCCTGGCCACCGCGGACCTGCTGACCGCGCGAGGGGCGAGGGTGGCGGTCATGGACCCCCAGCCCCCGCCCGCCGACCGACGGTTCGTCCATGTGGATGCGGATGTGACCGACGACTCCGCCGTCCGGGCGGCAGTGGAGGCGGTGGCAGGCCGCTTCGGAGGCCTGGACATCCTCGTGAACAACGCCGGGATCGGGGCCCAGGGCACCGTCGAGGACAACCCCGACGAGGAGTGGCGACGCGTGCTGGACGTCAACGTACTCGGGCTGGTCCGCGTGACACGCGCAGCGCTGCCCCACCTGCGTGCCTCCGAGCACGCCGCTGTCGTCAACACCTGCTCGATCGTCGCCACGGCCGGTCTGCCCGCTCGGGCGTTGTACGGCGCGAGCAAGGGCGCCGTCCTCGCGCTGACACTCGCCATGGCCGCCGACCACGTCCGCGAGGGAATCCGCGTCAATGCGGTGAACCCCGGGACCGCCGACACCCCCTGGGTGGGCCGGCTGCTCGAGGCTGCCAACGACCCCGGCGCCGAGCGGGAGGCTCTGGAGGGGAGGCAGCCGCAGGGCCGGCTGGTGTCCGCCGACGAGGTCGCGGCGGCGATCGCCTACCTGGTCAGTCCGCTGGCCGGTTCCACCACCGGCGCCTCGCTGGCGGTGGACGGCGGGATGGCGGGGCTGCGCCTGAGACCCGCCGGGGCGTGACCGCCCGCGGGCTCGCAGACGTCTGGTCAGGCGAAGCGGGTCAGCGCAGACCGACGTCCGACGGTGCCGGTGCCGGTGCTGGCCCCCGCCCACCGTGGGCAGCCGGAGCGCCCCGGCCGTGGCGCGCGAGCGCGCGGGCGAGGGCCGGTTGGTGCTCGAGTCGCGCGGCGTCATGGATGTCCTCGAGCATGACCCGCAGCCGGCGCTGGATCCGTTCGTTGTCGGCCCCCCAGTGGGCGATCTCCTCGAGGGCGAGCGCGAGGTAGTCGGCGAAGTCCGGGCCGGGGACGTGGACGGCAAGGAGCCCGTCCTCGGTCAGCCTCTGCCGCGGGGGCAACGCCCGGGTGGCCAGTCGACGGACGAGGTCGTGCAGCTGGTCGATGACCTGCACCGCGGTGGTCGGGTCGTTGATACCGGGCGAGAGCGCGCGCTCGGCGATGTCGACGAGCTGCCGCATACCGAAGCCGACATCCTCGGTCAGGTCCCGCTCGCTGCCGAGGTGCACGGCCGCGCGGAGCCGGTCGTGGTCGGGCACATCCGCGCCGTACACCGCCAGGAGGGGACTGCCCTCGGAGGTGAACTCCCCGACGGCGCGCAGCAGGCAGACGGTGGCTCCGTGGCGCTCGGCCAAGCGTTGCAGCGCCTCGTCGTCGATGCGCTGCACGACGCCGAGCCGCCCGGCGGCCACCCGGTCAGCAGGGCCATCAGGGAGCGCGACACGCGCGGTCTCGGCTACGTCCTGGGGATGTTGGCGCTCCAGCTGGGCGCGGGTGTCCGCACCGATCGTGTCGATGATCGTCGCGACGCGGATGGACTGAGCGATGTGGTGGATGTAGCCGAGGAACACCACCACGCTCGCGAGCACGAACCCGAACGCCGCGGTCACGGCGACCTGCGGGACGAACGAGTCCACCTGCGCAGTCCCCCGGACGGCGCGCAGCACGACGAGCGCGTAGACGAAGGTGGCGACGAACACGCCGAGGGCGAGCTGGTCGAACCGGTCCCTCAGGAAGGTGCGCAGCACCCGGGGCGAGAACTGGCTGCTGGTCAGCTGCAGGACGACGATCGTGATCGAGAACACCAGCCCGGTGAAGGAGATCATCGAGGTGATGATCGCCGAGAGCAGCGACCGCGCCCCCTCGGGGCCCCCGGCGAACAGGAACGGCAGGGTCACCGACGTGTCGAGCCGGGCGTCCAGTCCGGTCAGGCTCAGCCCGAGGGCCGCTGCGGCCACGGCGCACAGCAGCGGCAGCGCCCAGAACCGGTCCTGCAGCCAGAACCAGAGACTCGTCACTGGAGGTCGTAACGGCGAGAGAGAGGCAAGTCAGGGAGTCTAGACCTGTCACGAAGCGGGCCAGCGCGTCGGCGGACGTCCTCCGCGTGTCCGGGGGCGCGCAGAGCCGGCGGCACGGCCCCGCCGGTATGCCGTCACCGAGGACCATGGCGCGGGTCGACTAGCCTTGGTAGGTGCTGCGGACCCTGCTGCGACCCCGTTGGCTGGGGCTGACCGGGCTGCTCGTCGCCGTCCTCGTCAGCTTCACCCTCCTCGGGCTCTGGCAGCTCGACGTGGCGCGGGACGAGAGCCGCCGACAGGCCGCGGCCGACGCCCCTACGCAGCCCGTCGCGGCCCTCCGCGACGTCCTTGCCCCACACCGGGAGTTCCCGGCGAGCGCCTCCGGGCGCCGGGTCCAGGCCACCGGCAGCTACGACCCCGCGGGCCAGGTCCTCGTGGCCGGCCGGCGCCTCGACGGCGCCACCGGGAGCTGGGTCGTCACGCCCCTGGTCGTCGACGGCACCGGCGCCCGGCTCGCGGTGCTGCGGGGGTTCACCCGGAGCGGCTCCGCGGGGCCGCCGAGGACGACGTCGCCCGTCACGGTCCTGGGGACCCTGGCGCCCAGCGAGTCGCCGGTGCGCGCCGACCCGCTGCCCGAGGGGCAGCTGGCCTCGCTGGACCTCGGCCAGCTCGTCAACCGGTGGCCCGGTGAGATCTACAACGCGTTCGTCTTCGCGGTCTCGGAGACCCCCGATGCCACCGGCGCCGGACCTCTCGGGACCGCCGCCGCCGGGGGTCTGGAGCGGGTCCCGCCGCCCCCGGTGCCCAGCGGGCTCACGCTGCGCAACGCGGCATACGCGCTGCAGTGGTGGGTCTTCGCGCTCTTCGCCGTCTGGATGTGGTGGAAGATGGTGCGCGAGGACCATCGTGCCCCGGCCGCAGCGCGGACACCCGACCCGCTGCCCGAACCCGCAGGAGACCGCGTCTCGTGAGCACTGCCTCCGCTCGCCCCGCCGACGCCGGCGCAGTCCGCCGGGCGCTGAGGATCTACCGCGTCATGGCGGTCGTCGCGGGGCTGGCGCTGTTCGTCCTCATCGCGGCGATGGTGGCCAAGTACGGCTTCGGTCAGCCGAGGTTCTCGGCGCTCTGGAGCCCGATCCACGGCTTCATCTACATGGGGTATGCCGCGTCGATCGCCCACCTGGGATTCATGACGAGATGGTCGCTGTGGCGCATGGTGAAGAACCTGCTGACCGGCTTCGTGCCCCTGCTGCCGTTCGTCGCGGAGAGGCGGGTCACCGCGGACACCGAGGCCCTGCTGTCCCGGTCTCACGGGGTCGGTGACGCTCCCTCCGGCCCCCCCGGCCCGCCGGCCGCGGGCGAGTCGTCCGGCTAGGCTGGGTCCGTGAGCGAGGCGCTGCAGGCGAAACCGGTTCTCGTCGTTGACTTCGGTGCCCAGTACGCCCAGCTGATCGCCCGGCGGGTCCGCGAGGCTCGGGTCTACAGCGAGGTCGTACCGCACACGACCGCGGTCGCGGACATCCTCGCGAGGAAGCCGGCGGCGCTCATCCTCTCCGGCGGCCCCTCGTCGGTGTATGCCGTCGGGGCACCCTCGCTCGACGCGGGCCTGCTCGAGGCCGGAGTGCCGGTCTTCGGGATGTGCTACGGCTTCCAGGCGATGGCGCAGGCACTCGGGGGCACGGTGTCGCACACGGGGGGACGCGAGTACGGCAAGACGGGCGCCTCGGTCGTCGAGCGGGGGTCGACGCTCTTCGACGGCCAGCCTGCCGCCCAGACCGTCTGGATGTCGCACGGCGACTCGGTGACCGTCGCGCCGGCAGGGATGAGGGTGACGGCCTCGACCGCCGGGACCCCGGTCGCGGCGATCGAGGACGACGAGCGCCGGCTGTACGGCGTGCAGTGGCACCCGGAGGTGCTCCACTCCGAGCACGGGCAGCGGGTGCTCGAGAACTTCCTCTGGCGGGGGGCTGGCATCACGCCGGACTGGACGCCGTCACACGTCGTCGAGGACCTCGTCGCCATGGTCCGGGAGCAGGTGGGAGAAGCCCGCGTCCTCTGCGCCCTCTCCGGCGGCGTCGACTCGTCCGTCGCGGCCGCGCTGGTACACCGGGCCGTCGGCGACCAGCTGGTCTGCGTGTTCGTCGACCACGGCCTCCTTCGCGAAGGCGAGGCCGATCAGGTCGAGAAGGACTTCGTCGCGGCAACGGGTGTCAACCTCGTCGTCGTCGACGCGCGCAGTCAGTTCCTCGACGCGCTGGTCGGTGTGAGCGACCCGGAGCAGAAGCGGAAGATCATCGGGACCGAGTTCATCCGGGTCTTCGAGCAGGCCGCCCGTGACGTCGTGGGTTCGGCCGACCGGGAGGGCCATCCCGTGGAGTTCCTCGTGCAGGGCACGCTCTACCCCGACGTCGTCGAGTCCGGCGGGGGGGAGGGGGCGGCCAACATCAAGTCCCACCACAACGTCGGCGGCCTGCCCGACGACCTGCAGTTCAAGCTCGTCGAGCCGCTACGGATGCTCTTCAAGGACGAGGTCCGCGCCGTCGGGCTCGAGCTCGGCGTGCCGGAGGCGATCGTCTGGCGCCAGCCGTTCCCCGGACCCGGTCTCGGCATCCGGATCGTCGGTGAGGTCACCGCCAGCCGGCTCGACGTGTTGCGCCGGGCGGACGCGATCGCCCGCCAGGAGCTCACCGCCGCCGGACTCGACCGGGAGATCTGGCAGTGCCCGGTCGTCCTGCTCGCCGAGGTGCGCTCGGTCGGTGTCCAGGGTGACGGGCGCAGCTATGGCCACCCCGTGGTCCTGCGGCCGGTCTCGAGCGAGGACGCGATGACGGCGGACTGGACCCGGGTGCCCTACGACGTCCTGGCGGCGATCTCGACCCGCATCACCAACGAGGTGCCCGAGGTCAACAGGGTCGTCCTCGACGTGACGAGCAAGCCGCCGGGCACCATCGAGTGGGAGTGAGCCACCAAGGCTGACCTGCGGTTTTGTGGTCCCACCAGAGCGGATCCCGCCTGATGACGTCGTCATTCTACAACTGGAGTGATCCACCATGGCGTTCTCGCTGCAGGCCGGTTACGGGAAGCGGCCCACATCTGCCGAGTGCCGGCGACCTTGTCGGGGTTATCGAGGTCGATGACCCTCGTGGCGCAGGCGGGTCGACCTGTTTCTCGCCGTTCGTAAGTGATACCACAGCGCCACCCGTTCTGATCGGGCAAAACGCGACTCAGCGTCACGA
>JBPCOG010000167.1:0-4968 GCA_051000455.1 Lapillicoccus sp.
GGCGAGAACGCGGCCAGCCAGAGACCGCCGTCGGCAGCGAAGCACTTCTGGGGGCCGAAGTAGTAGACGTCGCTCTGCGCCAGGTCGACGGGCAGCCCGCCAGCCCCCGACGTCGCGTCGACGAGCAGCAGGGCCCCGTCGTCGGCGCCCGCCACCCGCTCGACCGGCGCCATGACGCCCGTCGATGTCTCGTTGTGCGGCCAGGCGTACACGTCGACGCCGGCCTCCGCGCGGGGCTCGGGCAGGGCCCCCGCCTCGGCCTCGATGATCGTCGACGGGCCGAGGAAGGGAGCCTTGTCGGTGACCGAGGCGAACTTGGCCGAGAACTCCCCGAAGCTGAGGTGCTGGGCGCGCTCGCGGACCAGGCCGAAGGCGGCGATGTCCCAGAACGCCGTCGAGCCGCCGTTGCCGAGGACGACCTCGTACCCGTCCGGGAGCGTGAACAGCTCCGTGAGGCCCTGGCGGACGGCACCGACGAGGTTGCGAACCGGTGCCTGGCGGTGCGAGGTGCCGAGGACGGTCCGCGACAGGGAGCTGAGGTAGTCCACCTGCTCCGGTCGGACCTTGCTCGGTCCCGATCCGAACCGCCCGTCCTTCGGCAGCAGCTCCCAGGGGATGGTCGTCCGGATCTCGGTCGGGTTCGTCACCCGACCCATCAAACCAAGCCCGCCCGAGGTCCGCGGGGCCGGTCCAGGTTGTGGACCCCCGGCGCCCCCGGGGGCGCCGTGCGTCTCCGGCTCTGCTGCTTGCGCGAGTAACTCTTGATGTGCTGTAATCTTGTAAACAAAAAGGAGAGCACGATGAACGAGCACGAACCAGCAGAGACCGGCGCCACCCACGGGGCTGGACAGGACGAGGGCCGGGGTGAGGGCCGGGGCGAGCGCGGGCGCGGGCGGGGACCACGGGGGCGCGGCTTCGGCCCCGGCTTCCCCGGTGGGTTCCGGGGCCCGGGTCCGGGAGGCAGGGGACGGCGCGGCGGTCCGGGTGGGCCGTTCGGGCGACCCGGCGGCTGGCAGCAGGCCGACCTGCCGCCGGCCGACGACGTGCCGGACTGGTTTGCCGGGCGGCTGCCGTCCGAGTGGTTCGTCGGTGCCCCCCAGGTGAGCACCGACCGCGAGGAGATCGTCGTGATCGGCGAGCTGCCGCCGATGGACGGCGAGAGCGCCAGCGACGCCGCCGCCGACGGCCGGATCAGCCGCTTCCGGGAGGACTCCCGGGACGAGCGGGTGAGGATCGCCCAGGAGGCCGAGCACCGCTACGGGCGCACGGTCAGCTGGGGCGCGTCGATGGGCGGGCGGACCGCGCTGTTCACCCACCTGTCGATCCCGGTGATGACCCGGCTGCGCCAGCCGCAGCGGCAGGTCCTCGACACCCTCGTCGACGCCGGCGTCGCGCGCTCTCGCTCCGAAGCGCTCGGCTGGGCGGTCAGCCTCGTCGGGCAGCACACCGAGGAGTGGCTGCAGGGCCTGCGCGACGCGATGTCCGAGGTCGACAAGCTGCGGACCGAGGGACCACAGCTCTAGCGGGAGGGTTGGGCCGGCCGTCGCACCGCGGCAACCGTCGGTGGGCGGCTGGCACAATCGCCGTATGCCGGAGCTGACCGAGTTCGCCGCGACGGCCCTGCGGCCGGAGGAGGACTACGACGGGGTCGCCTTTCGTGACCTCGACCTCAGCGACCAGCAGGGCACCAACGCGCGGTTCCTCGACTGCGAGATGAGCCGGTGCGACCTGTCCCGGACGGTGCTGAGCCGCTCACGCTGGTCCGACTGCCGGCTGGAGCAGGTCCGGGGCGTCGGGGTGGACCTGTCGGAGGCGACGTTGCTCGACGTGTCGCTGACCGGAGCGCGACTCGGCGCACTCGCGGCATACGGGAGCTCCTGGCGGCGGGTCCGGGTGCGCGGGGGCAAGGTCGACTTCCTCAACCTGCGCGGCGCGACGTTGCGCGAGGTCGTGTTCGAGGACTGTGTCCTCGTGGAGCCGGACCTCGCGGGAGCCACGCTCGCCTCGGTCAGCTTCCGCGGCTGCACGTTGGTCGAACCCGAGCTGGGCGGAGCCGCGTTCACCGCGGTGGACCTGTCCGGAGCGCACCTACGCGAACCGCGGGGACTCGCCAGCCTCAGGGGCGCAACGATCAGCCGGCTGCAGCTGCTCGAACTGGCCGACAGCCTCGCGGCGCAGCTCGGGATCACCGTCGCGGAGTGATCAGCGCTTGCGTCTGACGCTCCCGATCGCCCGGTCCCGGGCCGTGACGGCCCGGTCCCTCGGGGTCGGCAGGTCCTCGGGGCGCACCCGCCTGGTCAGGTCGGCCTTCTCCAGCAGGGTGCCCATGGGGACGTCCACCTCGGGGTATGCCGCGACGGGCTCGTCCCCGCTGAAGACGATCCAGACCGGCTGGTCGCCGTGCAGCTGCCGCAGCAGCATCCCGTCGGTGAGGGTGCGGGCCTTGGCGATGGCAGTGCGACGCGCCTGGCGGCGCTCGACCGCCTTCTTCGCGTAGTCCTGGGCCGGTTCCTTGAGCTGGTCCGCGACCACGAGGACACGGGGACCGTACTTCACGCCGTACCGGACGGCGGTGAAGATGAGCTTGGCCATCGCCATGGCGACCCTCCTGACCTCGGTGCCGGTGTCCACTCTAATGTGCAGGCCATGAGCACCGGTGATCGCGTCGACTACGACGGCGACGGGCTGGCCGAGGCCGCCCTGGCGAGGACCCCGTGGCAGCAGGTCCGCCTGTGGGTTGATGAGGCGACCCGGCGCCAGTCCCGCAGCGGGGACGTGCCGGAGCCGGCGGCCCTGTCCGTGGCGACGGTCGACGCCGCTGGCGCCCAGAACGTGCGCACCGTGCTGATGCGCTTCCTCGACGAGCGCGGCCCGGGGTTCGCCACGAACCTGGAGTCGGCGAAAGCCGTTGAGCTGCAAGGAGAGCCACGTGTCGCCGCGTCGCTGACCTGGCCCTCGATGTATCGGTCGGTCCGGTTCAGGGGGCGCGCCGAGGAGATCAGCCGGGAGGAGGTCGCCGCCTACTTCGGGAGCCGGCCGTGGGGGTCGCGGATCAGCGCGTGGGCGTCCCAGCAGTCCCGGCCCGCCAGCGGCCGCGCCCAGCTCGAGGACGCCTACGCCCGGTATGCCGCGCGGTGGCCGGACCGGGGCGGGAGCAGCGACGTGCCCCTGCCCGGCTTCTGGGGCGGTTACCGCATTCGCTGCAATGAGGTCGAGATCTGGGCGGGACGCCGCAACCGCCTGCACGACCGCCTCGTGTTCACGGTCGTGCCGGGGTCGGTGAACCCAGGGCTGGACGACGCAGTCGCCTGGCGGGTGACCCGCCGTCAGCCCTGAGCGGCCGATGGCCTAGAAGACGCGGCGGCGGCTCCCGCCGATGGGCACGAAGTTGAGGACCAGTCCGATGACCAGCAGGATGACGCCGATGGTCAGCAGGATTCGCAGGCTCTCGACGACGAGGCCGATGATGACGAGGATGATTCCGAGGGTAACCATGTCCTGCCCCTTAGGGTTTCGCTTGCACGGGATCTGACGTAGAGGGGTATACCCGCCTCCCGCGTCACGAACCGCCAGAGGGGGCGTGAACAGCCCGTGGGTGGTCACCCTGTCGCCAGGGAGGACCGCACGCTGGACGGGGCGTGCCCGCCCACGGGCTGCAGCGACTGCGGTGGATTGCGTTCGCGCGTCCGAAGGCTGACGCCGCCGGTGTGGCGGGCCAGCGGATTCGGCTGCGCTACCGCGCAGTCACCTCACGTGTCCGACAGGAACT
This sequence comes from Lapillicoccus sp., assembly GCA_051000455.1. Taxonomy (GTDB): domain Bacteria; phylum Actinomycetota; class Actinomycetes; order Actinomycetales; family Dermatophilaceae; genus JBPCOG01. The sequence continues at coordinate 3,770 of JBPCOG010000167.1, forward strand.
CACTATCCGACCACCTCCTTTCTCGTGTACCCCGACCGTAGGTCGGCTGGCGAGCAGGGGCAAGAGGTTTCCGCCAGGGCCGTTGCCTAGCATGGGCGCGTGCCGGACCCCCCCATCCGCAGCCTGCGCCGGATCGCCGTGCCGGCGTTCGGCCCCACCGTCCTCAGCGCGGTCGGTACGGGGGCGGTCATGCCGATCGTCGTGCTGTCCGCCCGGGACCTCGGGGCCGGCCTGGGGACTGCGGCGTTCCTCGTGGCACTCATCGGGATCGGTCAGCTCGCAGGTGACCTCCCGGCGGGCGCGCTCGCCGCCCGGGTCGGTGAACGCGCCGCGCTCCTGCTCGCCTGCGCGATGGAGGCGGTCGGGATGGCGATGTCCGCCGCCGCGCCCTCCGTGCCGGTCCTCGCTGTGGCGGTGACCCTCGTCGGGGTGGCCGGATCGGTGTTCGGCCTGGCCCGGCAGGCATACCTGACCGACGCCGTGCCGGTCGCGCTGCGGGCCCGCGCGCTGTCCACGCTCGGCGGCGTCAACCGGATCGGGATGTTCCTCGGGCCGTTCGTCGGCGCCGCGGTGGTCGCCCGGTGGGGCATCGGCGCGGCATACGTCGTCGGCATGCTGGCTGCGCTGTCCGCGCTCGTCCTCGTCCTCGTCGCGCCCGACATCACCTCGGGTCACCGGCTCGAGGAGCGCGGTCGACCACAGCGCTCGGTCGTGTCGGTGCTCGGCGAGCACCGCCGCACCCTCGCCACGCTCGGCGTCGGCACCCTCCTGATCTCAGCCGCGCGTGCCAGCCGCACCGCCCTGGTCCCCCTCTGGGCGGAGTCGATCGGCCTCAGCGCCGCCCAGACGAGCCTCGTGTTCGGTTTCGCGGGCGCGGTCGACATGCTGCTCTTCTACCCGGCGGGAGCGGTCATGGACCGGCATGGCCGGATGTGGGTCGCGGTGCCGAGCATGCTCGTGCTGGGAGGCGGCCTTGCGGCGCTGCCACTCACCCACGCGATGGGGACGCTGACCGCGGTCGCCGTCCTGCTCGGCATCGGCAACGGCATCGGGTCCGGACTCGTCATGACGCTCGGAGCTGACGCCTCACCGCCCGACGCGAGGACGCAGTTCCTCGGGGGGTGGCGCCTGATGGCCGATGGCGGCAACGCGATGGGCCCCCTGCTCATCAGTGCCCTCACCGCCGTCGGGCCGCTCGC
>JBPCOG010000369.1:0-2565 GCA_051000455.1 Lapillicoccus sp.
GCCCCGGGAGGCGAGGCCGGCGGCCCGCGACGGGTCGCCGGGCGCCGCCCCCGGGGACCGCAGTCGGTCGCGGGTCGGGGCGGGCGCAGGGGGCGAAACGCAATACAGTGGGAGCGGCGAGTCCGCCGGCCTGCCGCACAGATCCACGGGAGTGTCCCAACCATGACCACCGAACAGAACTTCTACGGCTCCGACTTCGGCGCCCTGGAGTCCTTCGACCCGGACATCGCGGGCGTCCTGCTGTCCGAGCTGGACCGGATCCGCGGGGGCCTGCAGCTGATCGCGAGCGAGAACATGTCCTCGCCGGAGGTGCTCACCGCGCTCGGGTCGACCCTGTCCAACAAGTACGCGGAGGGCTACCCCGGCAGGCGCTACTACGGCGGCTGCTCGGAGGTCGACAAGGCCGAGCAGATCGCCATCGACCGGTGCGTGGCGCTCTTCGGCGCGGAGCACGCCAACGTCCAGCCGCACTCGGGAGCGAGCGCGAACCAGGCGGTCTACGGAGCGTTCATGAAGCCGGGGGACACCATCCTCGCCATGGCGCTGCCGATGGGCGGGCACCTCACCCACGGCAGCAAGGTCTCCTTCTCCGGCAAGTGGTTCAACGCCGTGCACTACGGCGTGGACCGGCAGACCGAGGACATCGACTACGACGAGGTGGCGGCGCTGGCCCGCGAGCACCGGCCGAAGGTGATCCTCGCCGGCGGCAGCGCGATCCCGCGCCTGATCGACTTCGAGCTCTTCCGCACGCTCGCCGACGAGGTCGGGGCGATCTTCTGGGTCGACGCCGCGCACTTCATCGGCCTCGTCGCGGGCGGGGCCATCCCCAGCCCGGTCCCGCACGCCGACGTGGTGACCTTCACCACCCACAAGGTCCTGCGCGGCCCACGGTCCGGGGCACTGGTGTGCCGGCAGGCGCACGCCGCCGCGCTGGACAAGGCGGTCTTCCCGATGATGCAGGGCGGCCCGCAGATGCACACGATCGCCGCCAAGGCGGTCAACTTCAAGGAGTGCGCCACCCCTGAGTACGCCGCGTATGCGGCGGCGGTGATCGCCAACGCCCGGCAGCTCGCGGCCAGCCTCGGCGAGCTCGGCATCCGCCCGACCACGGGGGGCACCGACACCCACCTCAGCCTGCACGACCTCCAGGAGGTCGGCGTCACCGGCAAGGACGCCGAGGCGCGCGCCGACGCCGCCGGCATCGTCCTCAACAAGAACGCCATCCCCTTCGACCCGCAGCCGCCGAACACCGCCTCCGGTATCCGGGTCGGGACGCCGTGCGTGACGACGCAGGGGATGGGCACCGAGGAGATGACCCGGGTCGCCGGGCTCATCCACACCGCGGTCACGACGGGAGACCCGGACCCCGACCACCCCGTCTCCAAGGAGGTCCGCGCCGAGGTGACCGACCTCGTGACGCGCTACCCGGCATACCCGCGCTCCTGAGCGTCGCGGGACCAGGGGGACGGCGCCGGCGTGCGGGAGTACTTCCTCATCTTCGTCGTCGCCGCGGCGGTCACCTACGTCGCGACGCCGATGGTCCGCGCCCTGGCGGTCATGACGGGTGCCTTCACCCCGGTGCGCGACCGGGACATCCACGAGACCCCCATCCCGCGCCTCGGGGGGGTCGCCATCTTCCTCGGCTTCGCCGCCGCCGTCCTCGTGGCGCGCCAGCTGCCCTTCCTCAAGGGCGTCTACAACGGCGGCCAGCTCACCGGTGTGCTCATCGCCGCCGCGATCGTCTGCCTCGTCGGCGCGATCGACGACATCCGGGAGATGGACTGGCTGACCAAGCTGTCCGGGCAGACCCTTGCCGCGGGGGTGATGGCCTACAAGGGCGTGCAGCTGCTATCGATCCCGGTGCTCGGCACCAACACCGTGCTGCCGACGCCCGTGCTGGTGGCGGTGACGGTCGTCATCGTCATCGGCACGGCCAACGCCGTGAACTTCATCGACGGGCTCGACGGGCTCGCCGCGGGGCTCGTCGGCATCGCGTCGATGGCCTTCTTCGCGTACTCCTACCTGCTCTCCTACACCTACAACCCGCCGAACGTGTTCTCCAACGCGACCTTCATCACGGCGGCGGTACTCGGGTGCTGCACGGGGTTCCTGCCGCACAACTTCCACCCGGCGCGGCTGTTCATGGGGGACTCCGGCGCGCTGCTGCTCGGACTGCTCCTCGCCGCGGCGACGATCTCCATGAGCGGGAACGTCGACCCCGGACAGCTCAGCGGTGACCGCGTAACGGCCGCGCTGCTGCCGATCCTCGTGCCGCTCGCGGTGCTCAGCCTGCCGTTCCTCGACGTCGTCCTCGCCGTCGTGCGGCGCACCAGGGCCGGCGTGCGCCCCTGGCACCCCGACTCCAAGCACCTGCACCACCAGATGCTGGAGATCGGCCACGGCCACCGCCGCGCCGTGCTGATCCTCTATCTCTGGGCAGCGCTGCTGGCGCTGGGCACCGTCTCGTTCGCCTTCTTCGACGGCTGGCGTGCGGGCGGCGCCATCCTCGTGTGCGTGGCGGTGGCCACGGCCCTGACCGTCTGGCTGCCGAGGTGGAGCCCGGGC
>JBPCOG010000178.1:0-2316 GCA_051000455.1 Lapillicoccus sp.
GACCCGGCCGACTTCGTGCTGCGGGACTTCTCCGCCCTCGAGCGCGGGGACCTTCCGTTCACCGTCGCGGACGCTGCCGACGCCGTGGAGTAGCTCGCGTCCGCAGGCCTGAGCGAAACCCAGCAGCGCTTTCACGGTTGCTGACAGTCATCCCGGGGGTCGGCCGAACGGCTAGTTTTTCCCTCGTACCGAGAATGCCCGATACGGAACAATTGCACAGGTATGTCCGGCGGTACTGGCGACGCAAAAGGCCAAATCTGCCCGCGCGACGTTGGCCTCCAGCGCTCTTGACGCACCCCGAGCACGACTTTCTTCCCAATTCCGAGGACGTGGGCCTTTTCGACCCTTTACCATTCACTGACCGGCGCGAGCAGCAGGCTTGCCCGTTCGGTGGTCGGTATCAGCGGTTCGGGCGTGGGGCCCGGACGGGGGAATGTCTTTGCGCTGGTGCGGTACCAGAATCACCGCACGTCCGTGCGGTATGGGGATGATGGGGATACGCGTGACCGAGTACACGGGGGCGCTGGAAGAGTTGCTCATCCAGCGGTCGAGAAGCACCGAGGTCGAGGAAAGCCCGCCGTCGACGCTGAGCCCAAGGCTCACTGCACCAGCACGGGACGGCACGAGAAGGCACGGCTGGGTCACGGCATACCGGGGGCAGGCCGTGCTCTGCGACGCCCTCGTTGCTGCCGCCGCGGCGCTCATCTGCTACGCGGCACGCCCCGGGGGCGAGCCAGGAGGGTATGCCTGGCTCGGCATCGGCGCAGCCGCGGTGTGGGTCGCCGCACTCACCAGCTCCCAGGTCTACAACGAGCACCGGTTCGGCACCGGCACCGAGGAGTACCGCGCGATCGGGCGGGCCGGGCTGATCCTCGCCTGCGGTGTGGCCCTGGTGTCCTACTTCTTCCATGCGGAGCTCGCCCGCGGCGTCGTCATCGCGTTGATCCCCATGCTGCTGGGCGGGACCCTGGTCGGGCACTGGCAGCTGCGCCGACGTCTCAACGACCGGCGCCGCGGTGGCGAGTGCCTGCTCTCGACGGTGGTCGTGGGTCGCGCCGACTCGGTGGCCGAGCTGATCAGGGAGATCACCTCCGCTGCCAACACCGGCTTCCGGATCGTCGGGGCCTGCGTCTCGGGGCTCGGCGCGCCGTGGGCGACTGTGTCCGAGATCGAGGGGGTACCGATCTTCGGTCCTCCCGAGACGGCGCTGTCAGCTGTGGACGCACTGGGGGCCGACGTGCTCGCCGTGTCCAGCCACCCGGACCTCGTCGGCCACTCGCTGCGTCGCCTCGGGTGGGCGCTCGCCGAGCGACAGGTCGAGCTCGTGGTCGCGCCCGGGATCGTCGAGGTCGCCGGGCCCCGGCTGTCCCTGCGCCCCGCCGCGGGCCTGTCGCTGCTCCACGTGGAACGGCCTGCCAACGACGGCGCGGTGCTGGTCCTCAAGCGCTTGTTCGACACAGCGATGGCCGTTCTGCTGTCCTTGGTGGTCCTGCCGGCCTGTGTCGTGATTGCGGTACTGATCAAGGTCACGACTCCTGGACCGGTCTTCTTCCGGCAGGAACGGGTGGGCACCAGCGGTGAGCGCTTCCAGATGTTCAAGTTCCGCACCATGGTCACGCAGGCCGAGGCACTGCTGGAGGGTCACCCGGCGGGCCATCAGACCAACTCGGTCCTCTTCAAGGAGCGGCACGACGTGCGGGTCACCCGGGTGGGGCGAGTGCTTCGCAGGCACTCGCTCGACGAGCTGCCACAGCTGATCAACGTGCTGCTCGGTGACATGTCGCTCGTCGGCCCCCGCCCGCCGTTGCCGAGGGAGGTGGACGTCTACGAGCCCGACGCCGTCCAGCGCCTCCGGGTCCGCCCCGGGATGACGGGGCTGTGGCAGATCAGTGGCCGTAGTGACCTGTCGTGGGAGCAGTCGCTTCGTCTCGACCTGTGGTACGTCGACAACTGGTCCCCGGTTCTGGACCTGCAGATCCTGGTCGGGACCTTCCGCGCTGTGCTGGGGGGCCGCGGTGCGTACTGAGCGCGGTGGGTTCTCGCGGACCGTGCTGTCCCTGTTGGCGGTGTCGGGGTTCGCGGTGTTGGGGTCTGGGTGCGGTGTTGAGCGGGTGAGCCCGGTGGCGGTGTCGACGGTGGCCGGCAACGGGCCCTCGAGCGCTGCGGCGGCGTCTGGGGCGGGTTCGGTGGCGACGACTCGGCCTCCCGACGCCGGGGGGCCAACGGGGTCGGTGACGCGGGTTGCTGATCCGCAGGCGCCGGTCTCGATCCCACTGGCGAGGCGCGCGGGGGGCACGGCCACGCCGACGGTGCCGG
>JBPCOG010000153.1:0-5290 GCA_051000455.1 Lapillicoccus sp.
TGTCGAGGCACTGTCCTACTGTGCCTTGGTCCTAGTAGGCGATTTCTTGACCCTCGCGTCTGTGGCGCGGGCAGCATCCGCGCGGCTGGCCTCCAGCACCGGTGCTCGGCTGGCGTGGATCCCGCGCCGCGCGGGCGAGCGGGGTGCGCTCGAGGCCGGCGCGCTGGGCGCGCTGCTCCCCGGCGGTCGACCGGTGGCGAGCCCGCAGGCCCGGGCGGAGGTCGCCGAGGCCTGGGACGTCGTCGGCCTGCCTGACGGCCCCGCGCGCGACACGGCCGCGATCATCGGGGCGGCCCGCACCGGCCACATCGACGCGCTCGTCGTCGGAGGCGTGGACCCGGCGGACCTGGGCGTGGACGGCGTGGACGAGGCGCTGGCCAGGACCTTCGTCGTCTCGCTGGAGCTGCGGGAGTCCCCGGTGACGGAGGTCGCCGACGTCGTCCTGCCGGTCGCCCCTCACGCAGAGAAGGCGGGGTCGTTCGTCGACTGGGAGGGCCGGGTGCGCCCCTTCGAGGCGGCCCTGGCCAGCAACGCCATGAGTGACCACCGGGTCCTCGACATGCTCGCCGCCGAGATGGGCGAGTTCCTCGAGACGCGCACCCGCGAGCAGATCCACAGCCAGTTCCGCGCCCTGGGCCCCTGGGCCGCAGCGCGCGACGCCGGTGAGCCGGTGCACGAGCCCGGGGAGCAGCCGCAGGGGCGGGCAACCGCCGGGGGGGACTTCGTGCTCGCGACCTGGCCCACCCTGCTCGACGCCGGCCGGATGCAGGACGGGGAGCCCTTCCTCGCCGGCACCGCTCCCGGGTCCGTCGCGCGCCTGTCGCCGGTGGCCGCGGCCCACCTCGGTGTGGGGGGCGGCGACGCGGTCACGGTCTCGACGGCGCACGGCTGGGTCATGGTCCCGGCCCTGGTGACACCGGACCTGCCCGACGAGGTCGTCTGGCTGCCGACGAGGTCCCCCGGGTGCTCCGTCCGCAGCACGCTGGCCGCGGACGCCGGCACCCGTGTCTCGGTGACGAAGGGGAGGGCATGAGCCTCACGCAGCTGGTTTCGGACACGGTGGCCGGCGCACTGGGCGGCGCGGCGCACGGCATACCCGTCGTCGGCACGTTCGCGACGCCCCTGCTCGACAACCCCCGGGCCGACTTCGGCGCCACCCCATGGTGGCTGTCACTGGTCAAGGCCGTGCTGATCTTCGGCTACCTGCTCGTGAGCACCCTGCTGGTCATCTGGTTCGAGCGACGGGTCATCGGCCGGATGCAGCAGCGGCCCGGCCCGAACCGCACGGGCCCGTTCGGTCTGCTGCAGACCCTCGCCGACGGCATGAAGTCCATGCTCAAGGAGGACGTCACCCCGGCGAACGCCGACCGGTTCATCTTCACCCTGGCGCCACTCATCGCCGCCACGATGGCCTTCGTGTCGTTCGCCATCATCCCGATGGGCGACCGCGCCTCCATGTTCGGCCACGACACGCCGCTGCAGCTGACCGACACCCCCGTCGCGGTGCTGCTCGTCCTCGCCGTCGGCTCGGTGGGCGTCTACGGCATCGTGCTCGCCGGGTGGTCCTCCGGCTCGACCTATCCGCTGCTCGGTGGCCTGCGCTCGACGGCGCAGGTGATCTCGTACGAGATCGCGATGGGTCTCTCGCTCGTCGCGGTCCTCATCTACAGCGGGTCGATGTCGACGTCCCAGATCGTCTTCGGCCAGTCGAGCCTGTGGTACATCCTTCCCGCGTTCTTCTCCTTCGCCGTCTTCGTCGTGACCATGGTGGGGGAGACCAACCGGCTCCCGTTCGACCTCGCCGAGGGTGAGGGCGAGCTGACCGGCGGCTTCCACACCGAGTACGGCTCGATGCGCTTCGCGATGTTCTACCTCGGCGAGTACGTCAACATGTTCACCGTCTCCGCGCTGGCGACGACGATGTTCCTCGGCGGCTGGATGGCCCCGCCGGGGATCGCCGCGATCAACGACGGCATGTTCAACCAGGGCTGGTGGGGCGTGCTCTGGTTCACGGCCAAGCTGTGGATGTTCATGTTCGTCTTCGTCTGGCTGCGCGGGTCCCTGCCGCGGGTGCGCTACGACCAGTTCATGCGCTTCGGATGGAAGTTCCTCATCCCGGTCACGCTGGCCTGGGTCGTCGCCGTGGCGTTCATCCGCGGGTCGCAGAACGGCTGGTTCGGGACCTCGGCGGTCACCCTCGCCGGTCGCCAGTTCCAGGTCACCACACTGATCCTCGTCAGCGTCGTCGCCGTCGCCGCCCTGGCGGTGTCCTGGCTCTGGGACAACAGGCGCGCCGACGCGGAGGCGCAGGCCGCCGCGGTATCCGCGGTCACCGAGGTCGACCCGTTCGCCGGCGGCTACCCGGTCCCCCCGCTGCCCGGTCAGACACTGCGCGAGCCGACCCGCCCCCCGGTGTCCGTCGGCGCCCCGACGAGCGCGCCCGACCGGTCCCGCGAGCCCACACCAGAGGAGGGCGGCCGTGGCTGACGACGAGCTCACCAACCTGCCGGCCCCACGGCCCGCACCGGCGGCCCGGGAGCGGGACCAGCGACCACGAGGCAGTGCCCGGGGAGCCGAGAGCGCGGGCGGTCTCGCGGAGCTGTTCGCCCCCGTCGCCGGGTTCGGGGTCACCTTCGCGACGATGTTCCGCAAGGTGGAGACCGAGGAGTACCCCGAGGAGAAACGGCCGACCCAGCCGCGCTACCACGGACGGCACCGCCTCAACCGCCACCCCGACGGGCTCGAGAAGTGCATCGGCTGCGAGCTGTGCGCCTGGGCGTGCCCGGCCGACGCGATCCTCGTGGAGGGGGCGGACAACGACGACACCGAGGGCGGCGCCGGACGGTTCTCGCCCGGCGAGCGGTTCGGGCGGGTCTACCAGATCAACTACCTGCGCTGCATCTTCTGCGGCCTGTGCATCGAGGCCTGTCCCACCCGCGCCCTGACGATGACGAACGCCTACGAGCTGGCGGACAACAACCGGGCCGACCTGATCTTCACCAAGGACCAGCTGCTCGCGCCGACGTCGGAGGGCATGCTCGCGGCCCCGCATCCGATGGTCGAGGGCATGCAGGAGCGGGACTACTACCTGGGCAAGGTGTCCCGGGCCACACCGGAGCAGCAGGCCTGGGTCGACGAGCACGGAGGGCTGCACGCGGGCGGCGCCGGGACCGACCCGGGCTCCGACCCGGGCTCCGGCCCAGGCTCCGCGACTGGCCGACCGGACCCGCGCCGGCCGGGCGTCGCCCAGCACACGGTCGAGCACGCGCGGGACGCCAACGCCACAGCCAACCCCGCGGACCTCGCCGCCGAGGAGGTGCCCCGGTGACCTCCACCGGCGAGGCCGTCGTCTTCTGGGTCCTCGGTCCCCTCATGGTCCTCGCGGCACTGGGGCTGCTCCTCGTCCGCAAGGCCGTGCACGCCGCCCTCTGCGTCGCGTTCGTCATGGTGGGCCTCGGGGTCCTCTACATCGTCCAGGGCGCCGAGTTCCTCGGCATTGTGCAGGTGTTCGTCTACACCGGCGCGGTGATCATGCTCTTCCTGTTCGTGCTCATGCTCGTCGGCGTCGACTCGTCGGACTCCCTCGTCGAGACCATCAGGGGACAGAAGGTGGCCTCGCTGCTCCTGGCGATCGGCCTGGCCGGGGTCCTCTTCCTCGTCGTGGGCTCGCTCACCCTCGGCGAGCCGGTGGGCGTCGACGCCGTCAACAACGAGACGGGCAACGTCAGCAAGGTCGCCGACCTCATCTTCGGGCAGTACGTCTGGGTCTTCGAGGCCACCTCGGCGCTGCTCATCACCGCGGCGATCGGCGCCATGGTCCTCGCGCACCGGGAGCGCATCGGGCCCAGGCCCACCCAGCGGGAGTGGGCCCAACGCCGGGTCCGGGAGAACCGCAACGTCGCCGGACTGCCCGCGCCCGGCGTCTACGCGCGCCACAACGCCGTCGACACCCCTGCGCTGCTGCCCGACGGGAGCCCGAGCGAGCTGTCCGTCTCCCGGGTGCTGCTCTCGCGGGACCAGGTCGGCGGGACGCACGGGTACGCCGAGGCCGAGAACGCCATCGAGCGCGAGATCCAGGAGGGCAGCACCCGATGAGCCTCATCAGCTACCTCTACCTCGCCACGGCCCTGTTCGCGATCGGGGCGACCGCGGTGCTCCTGCGCCGCAACGCGATCATCGCCTTCATGGGCGTCGAGCTCATGCTCAACGCCACCAACCTCGCCTTCGTCACCTTCTCCCGGGTCCACGGCAAGCTCGACGGTCAGGTCATCGCCCTGTTCGTCATGGTCGTCGCGGCCGCCGAGGTGGTCGTCGGGCTGGCCATCATCATGGCCATCTTCCGGGCCCGCCGCTCCGCCTCGGTCGACGACGCCAACCTGCTGAAGCTGTAAGGAGCCATCCGCGTGACCTCCCTCGTCCCCATGCTCCCCGGCCTCACGGCCGCGGGCGACGCCCCGGCGGCGGCTGCCGCCGCGACCGGCGTCGCTGCGTCAGCGTGGCTGCTCGTCGTCCTGCCGATGCTCGGCGCCGCCGTGCTGCTCGTCGGCGGCCGCCGCACCGACCGCTGGGGGCCGCTGTTCGCGACGGCGATGTCCTGGGCGAGCTTCCTCGTCGGCCTCGTCGTGCTGCTGGGGATGCTCGGGCGCGGCGGAGCCGACCGGGCCGCGCACCTGCGCCTGTTCTCGTGGGTGCCGGCGGGCCAGTTCAACCTCGACGCCGGGATGCTCCTCGACCCGCTGTCCCTCGCCTTCGTCATGCTCATCACCTTCGTCGGGTCGCTCATCCACGTCTACTCGCTCGGATACATGGCGCACGACCCCGACAAGCGGCGCTTCTTCGCCTACCTCAACGTGTTCGTCGCCGCGATGCTGCTGCTGGTGCTGGCCGACAGCTACCTGCTGCTCTACGTCGGCTGGGAGGGCGTCGGGCTGGCCTCGTACCTGCTGATCGGCTTCTGGAACCAGAACCCGGCGTACGCGACCGCCGCCAACAAGGCCTTCGTGCTGAACCGGATCGGAGACGTCGGACTCGGCCTGGCGATCATGGCGATGTTCCTCGTGTTCGGCGGCGTCGACTTCCAGACCGTGCTGACCGGTGCCGAGGGCGCCTCCGAGGGCTGGCTGACCTTCATCGGCCTGATGCTGCTGCTCGCCGCCTGCGGCAAGTCGGCGCAGTTCCCGCTGCAGTCCTGGCTCGGCGACGCCATGGCCGGCCCCACCCCGGGGTCGGCGCTGATCCACGCCGCGACCATGGTCACCGCCGGCGTCTACCTCGTGGTGCGCTCGGGCGC
>JBPCOG010000290.1:0-1855 GCA_051000455.1 Lapillicoccus sp.
GGGCGTTCCCACCTGACAGTTGATCCGACGGGCGCCCGCGGGGCACGTCTGGACGGCCTACGGGTTATGGTGGAGATGTGCATGGACGAGGCCGAAGGGCACACCGAGCTGATGGGGAGGCGCCGTCATGATCCTGTTGCGGCGTGAGCTCGGGGACGTGCTGCGCTTCCACCGCCAACTGCAGGGGCGCACCCTTCGTGAGGTCTCCGCCACCGCATCGGTCTCGCTCGGCTACCTCAGCGAGGTGGAGCGCGGCGAGAAGGAAGCCTCCTCCGAGCTGCTCGCCTCGATCTGCTCCGCCCTCGGGCTGCCGCTGTCGCAGGTCCTGCGCAACGTCTCCTCCCGGGTTGCCGAGACCGAGGCCATGACCGCACCCGTCAGTCTTCCGGTCCCGTCGCCGGCCGGTCCGATGGTGTCCGCCTCCGCGGCGTGAACACTCCCCCGGCGTGAACCCTGCCCCGCCGGGTTGCCGCCCTACCCTGGGACCGAGACCCGAGCTTTCCGCGTCCAGCTATGCGCGCCGCTGCGTTCGCGTCGTCCCCCCGTGCGCGGGGCGGGGTGCGGGGCCGGGACGAGTCGATCACCCAGCGTGACACAGTGACCGGGTGAGCACCATCGCGACGGTGACCTGCACCCCGCTGCGCCTGCCGCTGCACACGCCGTTCGTCACCGCACTGCGCCGCACCGTCGCCACCGAGACGCTCATCGTGCGGGTCACCGACTCGGACGGGGTGGTCGGCTGGGGCGAGGCCCCACAGGTGTGGCAGGTCACGGGGGAGTCGGTCGCCGGTGCCACTGCCTGCGTGGAGCAGCTGCTCGCGCCCCTCCTCCTCGGTCGCGACGTCGATGACTGGGAGCAGGTCCTCGTGTCTGTGCACGGCGCGGTCGCCCGCAACTTCGGGCCCAGGGCTGCACTTGACGTCGCCCTGCAGGACCTGCTGGGCCGGCGTGCCGGCGTCGACCTGGCCAGCTTCGTGGCAGGGAAGCCCGTGGACCCGGCGCGGCTGACGCTGTCCACCGACGTGACGCTCTCAGCCGGTGCCGTGGATGAGCTCGCCGCGGTCGCCCGCGCGCGGATCGAGGACGGGTTCACGACGCTGAAGATGAAGGTGGGCACGGACGCGAGCACCGACGTGGCCCGAGTCCGGGCGGTCCGCGAGGCGGTAGGGCCGGCGGCGACCCTCCGGCTCGACGCGAACCAGGGGTGGGCCCCACGGGAGGCCGTCGAGGTCAGCCGGGCGCTTGCCGATGCCGCCCTAGGGGTGGAGCTCGTCGAGCAGCCAGTGGCCGGCGACGACATTGAGGGGCTGGCCTGGGTAACCGCGCGCGTCGAGATGCCCGTCATGGCCGACGAGTCCGTGTACGGGATGCGCGACCTCGAGCGGATCATCCGCTTGGGGGCGGCGGACCTCGTCAACATCAAGCTGGCCAAGTGCGGCGGCCTCGGCGCGGGTCGGGCGCTGCTCGAGACGGCCGCGCAGCACGGCTTGGGCACGATCGTCGGGTCCATGATGGAGGGGCCCATCGGCGTCGGGGCCGCGGCGAGCCTGGCTGCCGCCTGCCCGACGTCCGCCGTCAGCGACCTCGACGCCGCCTGGTGGGCGGCGGACTCACCGTTCGTGGGGGGGCTGCGCTACGAGCGAGGGAGCCTCGTCCTGCCGCGGTCGCCGGGGCTCGGGGTCCACGACCTCGTCTGAGCGGTCCGGCGGCGTCCAGTGGCCGATCGGGCGGGCCCAGTCTGGAGCGGCGCAGGTGAGCACGCCGGTGGCCCAGCCGGTGTGGGCTGGGTGCGGGGCGGGGTCATTCTCGGCTTGGTGGTCGGGGTGGCCTCGTGAGGTGGTGGTCGTAGGAGCCG
>JBPCOG010000345.1:0-16212 GCA_051000455.1 Lapillicoccus sp.
AGGGGGTCGGCCGGGAAGCCGGGATGGCGACGGCGGAGTTCGCGGTGGCCGTCCCGGCCGTCATCCTGGTGCTGGCGTTGTGTCTCACGGGCGTCAGCGTGGGGATCGACCAGGTCCGGTGCGTCGATGCCGCCCGTACCGGTGCCCGCGCGCTCGCTCGGGGGGATGAGCCTGCAGCCGTTCGAGCGATCACCGCACGAGCGGGACCCCGGGGGGCGGCCGTCACTCTTGCGGGGCACGGCGATGAGGTGGTCGTGACCGTCTCAGCCGAGCGAGCCCTTCCGGGCACGGGGCCATGGGGAACCCTCACCATCCATGCCACCGCGACGGCACAGCGTGAGGACCGGGGTCCGGGATGAGCGGTGCGGGATGATCGGGATGAGCCGCGCCGACACGGACCACCCGACGGGGCCTCGTGCCAACAATGCACGCCCACCGCGGCGAAGCGACTGCGGATCGGTCTCGGTCCTGCTCCTGGCGCTGGTGGTCCTCATCGTGTCGACCACGGTTGGTGCCCTGGAGCTCGTCCGCGCGGTCACGACGAGCCATCGGGCCCGGGCCGCGGCCGACCTCGCCGCGCTCGCGGGTGCAGGGGTCCTCGTGGGCGGTGCCCCCGGGGCTTCCGCATGCGGCGTCTCCGCCCGGATCGCCCGCGCGAACGGAGGCACGCTCACCAGCTGCGAGCCCGGGGCGGATCTCGTGATCGTCGTCGTCGTCACTGCGTCCTCGGCGCGACCCTGGCCGCAACGAGATGTGGCCAGAGCCCGCGCCGGGCCCGCCCCGGGACCGTAGCCGCCGAGCAGGAGCCTGCTGTGCCACCGCCGAGGAGCCCGCCCTACCCCGTCCGAACGGAGCCGGGTCCGGTCGTCGTCCGAACGGAATAGGGTCAGCGCGTCCGCTCGTCGTCGGCGCCGCCGGCGGGCAGGTTCTCGTCAGCCGGGGACCGGCGGTCCGGGTCCTCGTGGTCTGCTCTCCGGCGGCTCCCGGTCGCAGCCGCCCGGTCAGCGGCGTCCGGTCCCCGGGACCGGCCAGCCTCGTACGGCCCGGCTCCTCGGGCCGCGCCAGACTGCCTCAGCTCCTTCAGCTCGCGCCGGGTCGCGCGCCTGCGCCGGGCACCGGCTGCCGTCACGCGTAGCCCCAGCCAGACGAGCAGCAGGGCGACGACACCAGAGAGGAGCAGCACGAGCGGCGTGACAGACAGGGCGATGCCGGCGCCGCTCAGGTTGACCGACGACGTGCTCGGCAGGGTCGTCCAGACGAGGAACGCGCCACCTCCCACGCCGAGCAGCAGCAGAACCAGACCAAGGGCAAGCATCGCGCACCTCCATGTCGGACTCCCGACCAGCACTGCGGTCTTCGGCTTCGACCCTACTCGGTTGCGGCGTCGCCGCGCCCCCCGTCGCGCGCGCGGCGTGCCGCGTCGAGGGTGGCATCGAGCAGCAGCACCGCCCCGGACTTGTCCAGCGGCTCGTTGCCGTTCCCGCACTTGGGCGACTGGACGCAGGACGGGCAGCCGCTGGTGCACCGGCAGGCCGCGACGGCCTCCCGGGTGGCCTGCAGCCAGGTGCGCACCGCCGCATACCCCCGTTCGGCGAACCCGGCCCCACCCGGGTGGCCGTCGTAGATGAGGACCGTCGGCACCCCGGTGTCGGGGTGGCAGGCGGTCGACACGCCGCCGATGTCCCACCGGTCCGCGGTCGCGACGAGCGGGAGCAGGCCGATCGCGGCGTGCTCCGCGGCGTGGGCGGCCCCCAGGATGTCGCGCTCCGCCAGCCCAGCGGCCAGGAGCACCTCGGCCGGCACCGTCCACCACACCGCCTTCGTGCCGAGGACGCGCACCGGCAGGTCCAGCGGGTGCTCGCCGAGCACCTCCCCGGTCGGCAGCCGGCGCAGGAACGAGCTCACCCGGGTGCGCACGGTGACCCTGCCGAAGCAGCACCGGACCCCTCCCCACCGCTGCTCCCGCTCGACGCCGACGATGTCGAAGGCGCTCACCGAGCGGGCCTGGGTCGACCAGCCCGGGTCCCCCCGCGTCACGAGGGCGGACCCGTCGGTGAGGTCGAGTTCGGTGACGACGTACGCCTCGCCCTGATGCAGGTGCACCGCTCCGGCGTGCACTGCCGCGTGAGCGGACGACTCGTCCACGGTGCCCAGCACCCGGCCGGTCAGCCGCTCGACGATGCGCACCGTCTCGCCGGTGCCGCGCAGCGACACGTGGTCGCTGGCCCGCTCCGGGCGTGCCCAGTACCAGCCGGTCGGGCGCCGGCGCAGGAGACCTCGCTGGACGAGGGTCGCGACCAGGGCAGGCATCTGCGACCCGAACAGGGTGGCGTCCCCCTCCGTCAACGGCAGCTCCGCGGCGGCGCAGGCCAGGTGCGGGGCGAGCACGTGGGCGTTGTCCGGGTCGAGGACGGCAGCCTCGACCGGGCTGTCGAAGAGCGCCTCGGGGTGGTGCACGAGATAGGTGTCGAGCGGGTCGTCCGCGGCGACGAGGATCGCCAGGGACCGGCCACCAGCTCGTCCCGCACGACCGGCCCGCTGCCACATCGACGCCCGGGTGCCGGGCCAGCCGGCGAGCAGCACGGCGTCGAGACCGCTGACGTCGATGCCCAGCTCCAGCGCGCTGGTCGCGGCCAGGCCGACGAGCGCGCCGCTGCGCACAGCCCGTTCCAGCTCGCGGCGCTCCTCCGGGAGATAACCCCCCCGGTATGCCGCCACGGTGCCCGCCAGCGCGGGGTCCACCGCCGCAAGCCGGTTGCGAGCAGCGGCGGAGACGACCTCGACCCCGGCACGTGACCGGGCGAAGGCGACGGTCTGCACGCCTGTCGCGACGAGGTCGGCGAGCAGCTCGCCGGTCTCGGCGACCGCACTGCGCCGCCGTTGCCCGGTGACCAGCTGGGCGCCCCCGCCCCCGCCTTGGCCCCCGCCCGCAGCCGCAGCGGGGAGCAACGGCGGTTCCCACAGGGCGAAGGTCATCGCGGCGCGGGGTGAGCCGTCGACGGTGACGGGCCACACCGGCATACCGACGAGGCGGCGCGCCTGCTCGGCCGGGTCCGCCAGCGTGGCGGAGGCCAGCACGAAGGTGGGGAAGGAGTGGTAGCGGGCGGCGACCCGGCGCAGTCGCCGCAGCACAAGGGCCAGGTGGGACCCGAAGACCCCCCGGTAGACGTGGCACTCGTCGAGCACGACGTAGCGCAGCGCCCGCAGGAACGGTCCCCAGCGCTCGTGCCTGGGTAGCAGCGAGTGGTGCAGGAGGTCCGGGTTGGTCAGCACGTAGTTGGCGTGCTCGCGGATCCAGCGCCGTTCCTCGGTCGGCGTGTCACCGTCGTAGGTCGCCGCCCGCAGGCCCGGCAGCGCGAGTCCGGTCAACCGGGTCAGCTGGTCCTGGGCGAGGGCCTTGGTCGGCGACAGGTAGAGCGCGGTGGTCCCCCGGCCCGAGGCGGCAGCGGCGCCGTCGAGGACGTCGGAGAGCACGGGCAGCAGGTAGGCGAGGGACTTCCCGGACGCGGTGCCGGTCGAGATGACGACGTGCTCGCCGCGGTGGGCGGTCTCGCCGGCCTCGAGCTGGTGGCTCCAGAGGTGCCGGACGCCTGCCTGGGTCAGAGCCGCGTACAGGGGCGGTGACACCCATGTCGGCCACTGGGCCAGGCGCTCCCTGCGTGCCGGCACCAGGTGCACGTGGGTCAGCCGCCCGGCGCGGGGGCCCGCCGCCAGGAACCGCAGCAACCGTTCCGGGTCTACCGGCGGCCGCCTGGGCGGCTCCTGGGGGAGGGTGGACATTGCCGCTACCGTATTGCCTGGGAAGCAGCGTGGGTCCGTCCGCCGGACCACCGGGCGCGGTGCAGCACCCTTACGTCGTCAGAGAGGTTTGCCGTGGAGCTCGCCATCAGCACCAGCACCCGCGGCGAGCGCGCCGTCGTGCACGTCGGCGGCGAGATCGACGTCTACACCGCCCCGGCCCTGCGTGACAAGCTCGACGAGCAGATCGAGTCGGGCGCGCACGACCTCGTCGTGGACCTGCAGAACGTCACGTTCATGGACTCGACCGGCCTCGGCGTGCTGGTCGGCCGGCTCAAGCTGGTCCGGACCCACGACGGGTCCCTCAGCCTGGTCTGCAGCAACGACCGCGTCCTCAAGGTCTTCGCGATCACCGGCCTGGACAAGGTCTTCCGGATCTACCCCACGGTTGAGCAAGCGCTCGCCGGGGACGCCTGACCCGCCCTTCACCCTGCCCCGGTGGGGTGACCATGTTCACCTTCTGCTTTCATTGGTCGAACGCGGCCTACGGGTAGGGTCGCCTGCGAACCTCACGGCGTTGTGGCGGTGCGTGCTGCCCCGGGCGAGCGTGCGACATCAAGGAGGATGTTCCAATGCCAAGTCTGGCTCCTGCTGCCGCGAGCACGACCGTGCTCGACGGCAGCAACCTGGTCCTGGTGGTCGCGGTCCTCGTGATTGCCGTGTTCGCGCTCGTCATGGGCGTGACCTTCCGCCGTCAGGTGCTCGCCGCCGACCCCGGCACCGAGAAGATGCGTGAGATCGGTGCCGCCGTGGAGGAGGGCGCCCAGGCCTTTCTCTACCGCCAGTTCCGGACACTCAGCGTCTTCGTGGTGCTCGTGTTCTTCCTCCTCCTGCTGCTCCCGGCCGACACGACGGGGGTCCGGTGGGGGCGCTCGGGCTTCTTCGTCGTCGGCGCGGTCTTCTCTGCCGCGATCGGTTTCCTCGGTATGTCGCTCGCGGTCAAGGCGAACGTCCGCGTGGCCTCCGCTGCCCGGGACGGCGATCGCGACGCAGGGATGCGGATCGCCTTCCGCACCGGCGGGGTGGTGGGCATGTACACGGTGGGGCTGGGCCTGCTCGGCGCCTCCCTGGTCGTGCTCCTGTACCGGGGTGACGCGCCGAAGGTCCTCGAGGGCTTCGGGTTCGGCGCGGCACTCCTGGCGATGTTCATGCGGGTCGGGGGCGGCATCTTCACCAAGGCCGCCGACGTCGGCGCCGACCTCGTCGGCAAGGTCGAGGCGGGGATACCGGAGGACGACCCCCGCAACGCCGCCACCATCGCGGACAACGTGGGGGACAACGTCGGTGACTGCGCCGGCATGGCGGCCGACCTCTTCGAGTCGTATGCCGTGACGCTGGTCGCCGCGCTCATCCTCGGCTCGGTCGCCCTCGGGGCCAAGGGGCTGGTCTTCCCCCTCATCATCCCGGCGATCGGCGCGCTGACGGCGATCCTCGGCGTGTTCATCACCCGCGTGAAGCCGGGCCAGAACGCCCTCGCCGCCATCAACCAGGGCTTCTACGTCGCCGCCTTCATCTCCGCAGCGCTTTCGGCTGTCGCTGCCTTCCTCTACCTGCCCCCGGCCGTGGAGCAGCAGGTGGACGTCGCCAGCCAGACGATCACGTCGCCGGCCGTCGACGGGCTGAGGATCCGGGCGACGATCGCTGTCGTCATCGGGATCGTCCTCGCGGCGGTGATCCTGTGGCTCACCGGCTACTTCACCGGCACCGACAAACGGCCGACCCGCGACGTGGCCCGCACCTCGCTCACCGGCGCCGCGACGGTCGTGCTCTCCGGGATCGGCGTCGGTCTCGAGTCTGCCGTCTACACCGCGGTGATCATCGGGGGCGCCGTCTATGGAGCCTTCCTGCTCGGCGGCGGCTCGGCCGCGCTCGCGCTCTTCTTCGTCGCGCTCGCCGGCTGCGGACTCCTGACGACGGTCGGGGTCATCGTCGCCATGGACACCTTCGGGCCCGTCTCCGACAACGCGCAGGGCATCGCCGAGATGTCCGGCGACGTCGACGGCGAGGGCGCGCAGATCCTCACCGACCTCGACGCCGTCGGCAACACGACCAAGGCGATCACCAAGGGCATCGCCATCGCCACGGCGGTCCTCGCGGCCACGGCACTCTTCGGGTCCTTCACGGACGCGTGGCAGTCAGCGGCGAACGCACTGTCGGAGGCGGGCCTGATCACCGAGGCGCCGAGCGAGTTCCTGCGCGGCACGATCAACACGCAGATCGTCACTCCCAGCACGCTGGTGGGCTCGCTGCTGGGCTCGGCGGTGGTGTTCCTCTTCTCCGGGCTGGCGATCAACGCGGTGACCCGCGCGGCGGGTGCCATCGTCTTCGAAGTGCGTCGCCAGTTCCGCGAGCACCCGGGGATCATGGACTACACGGAGAAGCCCGAGTACGGCAAGGTCGTCGACATCTGCACCAAGGACTCCTTGCGCGAGCTCGCCACGCCCGGCCTGCTGGCAGCCCTCACCCCGGTGGTCGTCGGCTTCGGGCTCGGCATCGGGGCCCTCGCCGGGTTCCTCGCCGGCGCCATCTCGACCGGGTGCCTGATGGCGGTGTTCCTCGCCAACGCCGGCGGCTCCTGGGACAACGCGAAGAAGATCGTCGAGGACGGCACCCACGGCGGCAAGGGCAGCGACGCTCACGCGGCGACCGTCAGCGGTGACACGGTCGGTGACCCCTTCAAGGACACCGCCGGCCCGGCCATCAACCCGCTGATCAAGGTGATGAACCTCGTGGCGCTGCTCATCGCCCCTGCCATCGTCACGTTGACCTTCACCACGGGGACGAGCCAGCTGGTGCGCTACGGCATCGCGGCAGCCGCCCTCACCATCATCGTCGCAGCGGTGGCGGTGTCCAAGGCCCGGAGCATCGGCATCGGTGACGAGGGCGACGGCGGCAACTACGCGGCGGTCGAGCGCCAGGTCGTGCCGCCGGTGCGCCCCGAGGCGAGCACCAGGCCGGGCACGTTGCCGGACACGGAGCCAGCAGCCACCCCCAGCACCATGGCGGGCACGATGCCCCCCGCGGCGCACTCGGAGGAGGACCCGCAGGGCAGCCGCGTGTGAGCGAGGTGGTGCATCAGCCCCGCCGTCGTGAGCTGCGCATGGCCCGGGTCACCCGCACGGGCGTCCCGGCGGGACCTCGCCGCCCGGCCAGGAGCTCGGCGTACTCGGCCGTCTCGACACCCACCAGGGCGATCCTGCCCTCCGCGTCGGCGTGGATGCCCCACCCGTAGCGCTTGCCGAGGTCCGAGGAGCGCAGGCACGCCTGGCCTTTCGAGTAGAACTGAGCTCGGGCGGCAGCCCGCTCGTGCTCCGGTATGCCGTGCCGGTCGGCGAAGACGGTGAAGATGACGTCGCCGGACGTGAACCGGTACGGCTGGGCCGAGACCATCACGAAGGTCCGCGCGGCCACCGACGGGTCGCCCTGCCGGTCGGGTGGGACGGTGCCCTTGGTCGCCGGGCAGTCGTCCGCCACAGCGATGAAGGTGTCGACGTAGTCCACCGGGTCCACGCCGACGACACTAGCGGCGGCCCCTGACACCCGGGCCGATCGCGTCCGGGTGCCGGGGCCGGCATGGCGCGGCCGGAGCGCTACCGGGTGAAACGCGCCCGGTAGACCGCGTGCAGCCGGCCGTCCTGCTCCGCAGCGTTGCCCACGCCGAGGACGAGATGGCCGCCCCGGGCGTCGTCATGGTAGGTGACGAAGGTCGTCCCGGCTGCGCCCTGCGCCGCGGTGCGCCGCCAGTGCCCCCCGCCCGGGTTCGACCGCCCGAACAGGGCGTCCAGCACGGCGGGCGTTGCGTACCGGGAGGCCGCAGCGCGGTCACCGCGCCCCCAGGCGCGGACCAGCCGGTCGGCATACTCCACGGCGTCGATCGGGTGGGCCCGGGAGAAGCGCACGGCGTATGCCGCGTGGCGGCCGCCCTGGCCGAGGATGACGTTGCTGACCCCGACGGTCATGCCGCCGCCCCGCGCGTCGTCGTGGTAGGTGACGTAGATCGTCCCCGCGGCGCCCTCCCAGCCGGCGCGACGCCAGCTGACGCCGCCCGGGGTGGAGTACCCGAACAGGGCCTGGGCCACTGACGAAGTGGCGTACACCTCGGTCGCCGGACGGTCACCGCGGCCCCAGGCCCGCACGAGCTGGTCGGCGTAGCCCACTGCGTCGACAGTGCTGTGGGCGCTCCTGGTCGGGACCTGGTCGGTCGTGACCGTCGCGGCCGCGGTCCCTGCCCCGAGCGGGAGCATGGCGGCCGCGGCAGCGACAAGGGCTGCGGATCGGTGGGTGATGCGGGTCATGGCACGACCTCCTGGTAGGTGCGGACGACGAGTGCGTCCGTCGCACCTATGACGACGGTCGCGGCCCAGGGGTTGGTGAGGACGAGCCGGCTCGGAGCCGGTCCATGGTCTCGGCGACCCGGCGGGTGCGGGTCTGTTCGCGCTTGGCCCCCGCGACCCATTCGGCGTACTCCCGCCGGTGGCTGAAGGACAGCCCCTCGAACGCCGTCCTGGCGGCCGGGTCGGCGCTCAGCGCCGCCATGAGCTCCGGCGGCAGCTGCAGCTCCCGGGGAGAGTCGTCCCGCTCGATCTCCAGCTCGGCCAGGTCGCCGACACCGACCCCGGCAGCCAGTCGCGTGGCCTTGTGCAGCCCGAGGCAGTAGCGCCCGCCACCCATCGCCATCGTCGAGCTCGCGAAGGTGACGTCGCCCAGCTGTCCCCTGACCCGGAAGCGGCCGCCGCCGCCCAGCTTCTCGAGGACCTCGGGGGGCAGCACGACGAACGCCCCACCGCCACGACCCGCCTCGACGAGGCCCCGGAACGACGCACCGGTCACGATCCGACCCTAGCGCTACCCCGAGGGGCACGGTGTGGCAACGGCGGCCCGGCAACAAACACCTGTCCGGGGGGCTGCGGCGGCCGTACGGTGGCCTCGGTGCCGCGGCGCCCACCCGCGGCGGGGTCGCGCGGCGCCGGCATACCGAAGGGAGGTTGCTCACCCGATGCTGCTCCGCCTCGTCCGCACCTACCTCGCGCCCTACCGGGACCAGCTCGGGGCCATCGTCCTGCTGCAGCTCTTCGGGACCATGGCCTCCCTCTACCTGCCCAGCCTCAACGCCGACATCATCGACCACGGGATAGCCAGGGGGGACACGGCATACATCGTGCGGACCGGCGGCTGGATGCTCGTCGTCAGCCTCGTGCAGATCGCCGCGACCGTCTGCGCGGTCTACCTCGGGTCCCGCACCGCGATGGGGATGGGCCGGGACATCCGCGCCGGCGTGTTCCACCGGGTGGGGACGTTCTCCGCCCAGGAGGTCGCCGGGTTCGGGGCGCCGACGCTGATCTCGCGCAACACCAACGACGTCACCCAGGTCCAGTCGGTGGTGTTCATGGGCCTGACGATGATGATCTCGGCACCCATCTCGATGGCCGGGGGCATCGTCATGGCGCTGCGGCAGGACGTCGGTCTGTCTTGGCTGGTGGTGGTCGCGGTGCCGTTGCTGGCCCTCACCGTCGGGCTGGTGGTCCGCAGGATGCTGCCGCAGTTCCGGCTCATGCAGACCAGCGTCGACAGCGTCAACCGGATCCTGCGCGAGCAGATCACCGGCATCCGGGTGGTGCGGGCGTTCGTGCGCGAGGACTTCGAGGCGCGGCGGTTCGAGGTGGCGAACACGACGCTGACCGGCACGGCACTGGCCGTCGGGCGCCTGCAGGCGGTGATCTTCCCGATCGTCATGATCATCCTCAACGGCTCCACCGTGGCGGTCCTGTGGTTCGGCGCCGGCCGGGTCGAGGCCGGCCAGATGCAGATCGGCTCGCTCACCGCCTTCATGGCCTACCTCATGCAGATCCTCATCGCGGTGATGATGGCGACCTTCATGTCGATGATGATCCCGCGGGCAGCGGTGTCCTCGGAGCGGATCACCGTGGTGCTCGAGACGCGGACGTCCGTGGCCCAGCCGGCCGAGCCCGTCACCCGCCTCGACCGGCGGGCGGGCGTGCGGTTCGAGAAGGTCGACTTCAACTACCCCGGGGCGCAGTCCCCGGTCCTGAAGGACATCTCCTTCGCGGCGGAGCCGGGTCGGACGACTGCGGTCATCGGCAGCACCGGCGCCGGCAAGTCGACCCTCGTCGACCTCGTCCCGCGCCTGTTCGACGTCACCGGCGGCTCGGTGAGCGTGGGCGGCGTCGACGTCCGCTCGCTCGACCTCGACACACTCTGGTCCCGCATCGGGCTCGTCCCGCAGCAGCCGTATCTGTTCACCGGCACGGTCGCGAGCAACCTGCGGTACGCGAACCCGAACGCCAGCGAGGAGGACCTCTGGGAGGCGTTGCGGGTCGCCCAGGCCAGGGACTTCGTCGAGCGGATGCCGGAGGGGCTCGGCTCCTCCGTGGCCCAGGGCGGCACGAACCTCTCGGGGGGCCAGCGTCAGCGGCTCGCCATCGCCCGCGCGCTGGTCCGCCGGCCGGACATCTACCTCTTCGACGACTCGTTCTCGGCCCTGGACCTCTCGACCGACGCCAGGCTCCGGGCCGCGCTCGCTCCCGTCACCACCGACGCGACCGTGGTCATCGTCGCCCAGCGCGTCTCGACGATCATCGACGCGGACCACATCGTCGTGCTGGACGACGGGCGGATCGTCGGCCAGGGGCGCCACCCCGACCTGCTCGCGTCGTGCCCCACCTACCAGGAGATCGTCGCGTCCCAGCGGGCGGCCGACCCCCAGCCGGAGCCGGAGCGGGCCGGAAGGCCGGCATGACGGAAGGGGTGAAGAGCGCCGAGGAGAAGGCGGCCGAGGCCCGGCGCGGCCCCGGTGGCTCGATGTCCACGCGACGAGGCGGACCGATGGCGATGGGCCTCCCCGGCGAGAAGCCATCCCGGTTCGCGCCCTCGGCCAGACGGCTCGTGAGCAGGCTCGGCCCGCAGCGGAACCTGGTCGGGCTCATCGTCCTGCTGTCCGTCGCCAGCGTCGTGCTGTCCGCGGTCGGTCCCAAGATCCTCGGCCGGGCGACCGACCTCATCTTCTCCGGCTTCCTCGGCGCCCGGCTCCCCCCGGGGGCCTCCAAGGACGGTGTCATCGCCCAGCTTCGGGGCAGCGGGCAGGGCCAGCTCGCCGACCTGCTGTCGGGCACGGACGTGGTCCCGGGCCGTGGGATCGACTTCTCGGCGCTCGGCCGGGTGCTGCTGCTCGTCATCGGCCTGTATGCCGTCGCCGCCCTGCTGCAGTGGGCCGCGGGCTACCTGCTCGCCTCCGTCGTGCAGCGCGCGGCCTTCGCACTGCGCGCCGACGTCGAGGCCAAGCTCGGCCGCCTCCCGCTGCCCTACTTCGACAGGCAGCCCCGCGGCGAGCTGCTCAGCCGGGTGACCAACGACGTCGACAACGTCCAGACCAGCCTGCAGCAGACCCTCGGCCAGCTGCTCACGTCGCTGCTGACGGTCGTGGCGATGGTGGCGATGATGTTCAGCATCTCCTGGCTGCTCGCCCTCATCGCTCTGGTGACGATCCCGGTCTCGATGGCGCTCACCGCCGCGATCGCCAGGCGCTCGCAGAAGCTGTTCGTCCAGCAGTGGCGGCACACGGGAGAGCTGAACGCGATCATCGAGGAGACCTTCACCGGCCACGGCCTCGTCAATGTCTACGGTCGCCAGACGGAGACGGAGGCGGCGTTCCGGCGGAAGAACGACGAGCTGACCCGCGCCGCGTTCGGTGCGCAGTTCATCAGCGGCATCATCATGCCGGCGATGATGTTCATCGGGAACCTCAACTACGTCGTCATCGCTGTCGTCGGGGGACTGCGGGTCGCCTCCGGCACGATGAGCCTCGGTGACGTACAGGCGTTCATCCAGTACTCGCGCCAGTTCACCCAGCCGCTGACCCAGGTGGCCTCGATGGCGAACCTGCTGCAGTCCGGGGTGGCCTCTGCCGAGCGGGTCTTCGAGGTGCTCGACGCACCGGAGCAGGAGCCGGAGGCGGCGACACCGGCCACCCTCGCCCACGCCCGGGGCAGGGTCGAGTTCGAGCACGTGTCCTTCTCGTACGACCCGGCCAGCCCGCTCATCGACGACCTCGACCTCGTCGTCGAGCCGGGACAGACGGTCGCCATCGTCGGGCCCACCGGCGCCGGCAAGACCACCCTCGTCAACCTCATCATGCGCTTCTACGAGCTCAGCTCCGGCCGGATCACCCTCGACGGCACGGACATCACCGAGCTGCGCCGCCGCGACCTGCGTTCCGCGATCGGGATGGTGCTGCAGGACGCCTGGCTCTTCGGGGGGACCATCCGCGAGAACATCGCCTACTCCTGCCCGGAGGCCTCCGACGAGGAGGTCGTCGCGGCGGCCACGGCCACGTTCGTCGACCGGTTCGTCCACTCGCTGCCCGACGGCTACGACACCGTGCTCGACACAGAGGCGGGCAACATCAGCGCCGGCGAGAAGCAGCTGGTCACCATCGCCAGGGCGTTCCTCGCCGACCCCGCGCTGCTCATCCTCGACGAGGCGACCAGCTCGGTCGACACCCGCACCGAGCTGCTCGTGCAGCAGGCCATGGCCGCGCTGCGCAGCGACCGCACCAGCTTCGTCATCGCCCACCGCCTCTCGACGATCCGCGATGCCGACCTCATCCTCGTCATGCAGGACGGTGCGATCGTCGAGCAGGGTTCGCATGCGCAGCTCCTCGAGGCCGGCGGTGCGTACGCGAAGCTGTATGCCGCGCAGTTCAGCGGGGCTGCGAGCGACCCGGACGCCGCCGGCACCGCCACGCCTGCCCTACTGCTCAGCTGAGCTGCCAAGAGCGCTTCGACAGGCCGAACCAGAACCCGTCGATGACGCTGCGGCTCTCGATGCCTCCGGAGGCGTGCGCGGCGCCGAGGGCGACGAACAGCGGCGCGAAGTGCTCGGTCCGCGGGTGCGCGATGTGGGCCGCGGGGGCGGTGTCGAGGAAGCCGAGCAGGGCGTCGACGTCGGTGTGCTCCATCGCCTCCTTCGCCCAGGCGTCGAACTCGCGCGACCAGCTCGGCGGCTCGTGGTCCGGGCCGCGCGAGGGCTGGAAGCCGTGCAGGTTGTGGGTGGTGAACCCGGACCCGACGATGAGCGTCCCCTGCTCGCGCAGCGGCGCAAGACGCTCGCCGAGCCGGAACAGAGCCCGCGGGTCGAGGGAGGGCATCGACATCTGCAGGACCGGCACGTCCGCCTCGGGGAACATCTCGACGAGCGGAACGTAGGCCCCGTGGTCGAGTCCCCGGGTCTCGTCGCGGTGCACGCTGGTCCCCGACGCCGAGAGCAGCGCGGTGACCTCGGCGGCGAGCGCCGGGGCGCCCGGGTCGGCATACGTCACGTCGTAGTAGCGCTGCGGGCAGCCCCAGACGTCGTAGGTGAGCGGCGCCCCGGTCGTCGAGGAGAGCGCGAGCGGGGCCTCCTCCCAGTGCGCGGAGACGACGAGGACGTTCTCCGGCGTCGGCAGGCCGCTCGACCACTGCGCCAGCTCCGTCGTCCAGGTCGGGTCGTCAGCGAGCGGGGGCGCGCCGTGGCTGAGATAGAGGACCGGGGTCGCGCTCACGGATCAAGGTTACCAGTAGTGGATTCTTCAACTATCTAGGATCGCCGCAGCCTGTCAGCCCCCCCGGGGTGGACGCGTTACCGTTGCCCTCGCGTTCCCCACGTCCGCGCAGCGACGAATCCGCTGCACGTGGGGCAGGAAGACATGAGGTATGCCGTGACCGCAGGCAAGGGCCGCAAGCTCGTCATCGTCGAGTCCCCGGCGAAGGCACGGACCATCGCCGGCTACCTCGGTGGTGACTACGACGTCGAGGCCTCGGTGGGGCACATCCGCGACCTGCCCACCCCGTCGGAGCTGCCGGCGGAGATGAAGAAGGGGCCGTTCGCCAAGTTCGCCGTCGACGTCGACAACGGCTTCGAGGCGTACTACGTCGTCGACGCGGACAAGCGCAAGAAGGTGGCCGAGCTCAAACGGCTGCTCAAGGACGCCGACGAGCTCTACCTCGCCACCGACGAGGACCGGGAAGGGGAGGCGATCGCCTGGCACCTGCTGGAGACCCTCAAGCCCCGGGTGCCGGTCAAGCGCATGGTGTTCCACGAGATCACCCGCGAGGCCATCCAGCGGGCGGTGCGCGACACCAGGGAGCTCGACACCCGGCTGGTGGACGCCCAGGAGACGCGGCGCATCCTCGACCGGCTCTACGGCTACGAGGTCTCTCCGGTGCTGTGGCGCAAGGTCCGCCAAGGCCTGTCAGCCGGGCGGGTCCAGTCGGTCGCCACCCGGATGGTCGTCGAGCGCGAGCGCGAGCGGATGGCCTTCGTGACCTCCGCGTACTGGGACGTGGAGGGCGACTTCGCGCCGGGTGGGCCCGGCGGGCAGCCCGCGACGGCGGACGTCTTCACCGCCCGGCTGAGCGCCGTCGACGGGGACCGGGTGGCGACGGGTCGGGACTTCCAGGACGACGGGCAGCTCAGGGCACGAGCAGGCGTCATCCACCTCGACGAGGCGATGGCCCGGGCCATCGCCGATGCGGTTGCCACGGCCGCCGTCACGGTCACCGGCGTGCAGGAGAAGCCCTACACCCGGCGCCCCTCCGCGCCGTTCACGACCTCGACGCTGCAGCAGGAGGCCTCCCGCAAGCTGAGGATGAGCTCCAAGAACGCGATGCGGGTGGCCCAGCGCCTCTACGAGAACGGCTACATCACCTACATGCGCACCGACTCCGTGATGCTGTCCGAGGCAGCCGTCACCGCGGCCAGGAGCCAGGCGCGGGACCTCTACGGCGCCGACTACGTGCCCGAGGCGCCCCGTCAGTACTCGGCCAAGGTCAAGAACGCCCAGGAGGCCCACGAGGCCATCCGGCCGGCCGGCGACCGCTTCCGCACCCCGGCGCAGGTCGCGGGCGGGCTGCGCGGCGAGGAGTTCGCCCTCTACGAGCTGATCTGGAAGCGGACGGTCGCCTCCCAGATGGCCGACGCCAGGGGCTCCACGGCGACGGTGAAGCTCGGCGCCGACCTGCGCGGCGTCGAGGTCGCCCGCGCGGTCGAGTTCAGCGCCAGCGGCACTGTCATCACCTTCCGCGGCTTCCTCGCGGCATACGAGGAGGGCCGCGACGAGGAGGTCACCCGGAGGCGGCAGGAGGCGGCCGAGGAGGAGCGGCGGCTGCCGAGGCTCAGCGAGGGCGTGCCGCTGACGGTGCTGCGCGCCGAGGCAGGCGGCCACGAGACGAGCCCGCCGCCGCGCTACACCGAGGCGACGCTCGTCAAGGCCATGGAGGAGAAGGGGATCGGGCGTCCCTCGACCTACGCCGCGACGGTGGGCACGATCCAGGACCGGGGCTACGTCACCCACCGCGGGCCGGCGCTCGTCCCGAGCTGGCTGGCCTTCGCCGTGACCCGGCTGCTCGAGGAGCACTTCACCGACCTCGTCGACTACGACTTCACTGCGTCGATGGAGGAGGACCTCGACCGGATCGCCAACGGCGACGAGCAGCGGGTGGCGTGGCTGACCCGCTTCTACTTCGGGGACGAGGGCTCGTCGCTCGAGGGCCTGCGCCACCTCGTCGACGACCTCGGCGAGATCGACGCGCGGGACATCTCGACGATCCCGCTCGGCGACGGGATGGTCGTGCGGGTGGGGCGGTACGGGCCCTACGTGGAGGAGGTCGTGCCCGCCGGTGTCGACCCCGCCACGGGTGAGGTGACCGACACCGCTGCCGCCACGCCGCGCCGGGCGACGATCAGCGAGGAGATCGCCCCCGACGAGATGACGCCGGCGAAGGCACGGGAGCTGTTGGACGCAGCCGTCGACGACGGCAGGGTGCTCGGCCAGGACCCCGACACCGGGCGCGACATCGTCGCCCGGGCCGGCCGATACGGCCCGTACGTCACCGAGGTCCTCGACGCCGACGGCGACTCCGAGACTGGGCGCGCCGCCGCGGCGCGGACCAAGGCCAGGCCCCGTACCGCCTCGCTGTTCGCGGGTATGGACCTCGCGACGATCGACCTCGGCACCGCCCTACGCCTGCTCTCGCTCCCTCGACACGTCGGCGACAGCACCGAGCAGGACGGCGGCACGGTCCCCATCACCGCGCAGAACGGTCGCTACGGGCCGTACCTGAAGAAGGGCACCGACTCCCGCTCGCTGCAGTCCGAGCAGCAGCTGTTCGACATCACGCTCGACGAGGCCCTGGCAATCTACGCCCAGCCCAAGCAGCGGGGGCGGGCCGCCGCGGCGCCTCTGAAGGAGCTCGGCGACGACCCGACGTCGGGCCGGCCGGTGGTCGTCAAGGAGGGTCGATTCGGTGCCTACGTCACCGACGGCGAGACCAACGCGACGCTGCGCCGCGAGGACGACCCGTTGACGATCAGCCCCGAGCGCGGCTTCGAGCTGCTCGCGGACAAGCGGGCCAGGGGACC
>JBPCOG010000242.1:0-1753 GCA_051000455.1 Lapillicoccus sp.
GGCGTGGGGGCACCGGTTGCGGAACACGCAGCCCGCCGGGAAGGACCCGGCCGGCGGGACGGACCCGGCGATGGTGGCGAGGCGGCCGCGCTCGTCCACGAGCTCGAGGTCCGAGGCCGCGAGCAGGCCCTCGGTGTACCGGTGCCGGGGGCGGGTGAACACCTCGTCCACCGGGCCGGACTCGACGATGCGCCCGCCGTACATGACGAGGACGCGTTCGCACGCGGTGGCGACGACTGCCAGGTCATGGGTGATGAACAGCATGGCGGAGTCGCGGGCCTGGACCCCGCGGACGATGAGGTCGAGGACGAGGGCCTGCACGGTGACGTCGAGGGCGGTGGTGGGCTCGT
The DNA here is from genome assembly GCA_051000455.1 of Lapillicoccus sp. Classification (GTDB taxonomy): domain Bacteria; phylum Actinomycetota; class Actinomycetes; order Actinomycetales; family Dermatophilaceae; genus JBPCOG01. Next base: position 351 of record JBPCOG010000242.1, read on the forward strand.
CGCACACGAGCAGCTCCGGGTCGTTGGCCAGGGCGAGGGCGAGCACGACCCGCTGGCGCTGGCCGCCGGACAGCTGGTGCGGGTAGGCCCTGGCGATGTCGGCCGGGTCCGGCAGGCGCACCTGCTCGAGCAGCTCGACCGCCGCCCGGCCGGCCGCGCCACGGTCCGGCTGGGTCCGGTGGATGAGCATCGCCTCGGCGACCTGGTCGCCCACCCGCATCGTCGGGTTCAGCGCCGTCATGGGCTCCTGGAAGACCATGGCGATGTGGCGGCCACGGACCTTGGCGAGGTCCGCCTCGCTCGCGCCGACCAGGTCGTGCCCCACGCTGGCGAGCCGGACTGACCCCGTCCCCGTGAGGTCCTCGGGCAGCAGCCCCATCAGCGCCAGCCCGGTGAGCGACTTGCCCGAACCCGACTCGCCGATGAGACCGACCCGCTCCCCCTGCCCGATGCTCATGGACACGTCCTGGACGAGGCCCGTGTCGCGGACCCGGACGGAGAGGTCGTGGACCTCGAGGACGGGGCTGCTCATCGCCGGTCGTCCAGCTTGGGGTCGACGTAGTCGCGAAGGCCGTCACCGAGCAGGTTGAAGCCGAGGACGGCGACGGCGATCGCCACGCCGGGGAAGATCGCCAGGCGGGGCGCGCTGAAGAGCAGCTCCTGGCTCTCCTGCAGCATCCGGCCCCACGAGGGAGTCGGCGGGGGCGTCCCGAACCCGAGGAAGGACAGCGCCGCCTCGGCGAGCACGGCGATGGCGAAGGACACCGACGCCTGCACGATGACGAGGCTGCTGACGTTGGGCAGCACGTGCCGCAGACCGATCGCGAACGGCCGGCGCCCGGCTGCGCGGGCGGCGAGGACGTACTCCGTGCCCATCACCTGCATCGCCCCGCTGCGGATCAGCCGGGCGAAGCTGGGGACGGTCGCGATCCCGATGGCGAGCATCGCGACGAGGGTGCTGCCGCCGAAGACGGCGCTGAACATGATGGCGAGCAGCAGTGCGGGGAAGGCGAGCAGCAGGTCGTTGCCGCGCATGAGCAGCTCCCCGAACCAGCGGGGGGCCATGGCCGCGAGGATCCCGAGGGGAACGCCGATGACGGCGGCGACGCCGACCGCGACGAACCCGACGAACAGCGTGGTGCGTGAGCCCATGAGGATCTGGCTGAACACGTCTCGGCCGAACTTGTCGGTGCCCAGCCAGTAGCTGCCCCCCGGGCCCTGCAGCCGCTGCGTCGGCGCCACCAGGGTCGGGTCGTGAGGGGTCCAGAGGAAGGAGACGACGGCCATGACGACGACGAGCAGCACGATGACCGCGCCGACGACGAGGCTGGCGTTGACCGGTCGCCGGCTCCTGGGGGCACCCGCGATGGTGGGGGGGACCGGCATACCGAGGCTGCCCGGTG
>JBPCOG010000051.1:0-4357 GCA_051000455.1 Lapillicoccus sp.
TATTTCTTCTTGTCGTGTGTCAAGAATTTGTTGCGTTCGACCGACAATCACGGCTTCGGCGCTGCGTTCGTTTTCGGCGGGGGCGCGGGCGCCGCAGTGGTCGGGCCGTCCGACGTGCCCGGGATCGGCCCGACGGTGATGGGCTCCGACGGCACCCAGTGGGAGGCCATCTCGCAGCGGGACTCGTGGGTCGACGTCCGGGACAAGGACCTCGACTGGCCGGCCATCGGGATGGCCGGCCAGGCGGTGTTCCGCTGGGCCGTCTGGGGCATGGCGCCGGTGGCCCAGCAGGCCATCGACAAGGCGGGCATCACGGCCGACGACCTCGACGCGTTCATCCCGCACCAGGCCAACATGCGCATCATCGACGCGATGATCAAGCAGCTGCGGCTGCCCGCGGACATCCCGGTCGCCCGCGACATCGCGGAGACGGGCAACACCTCCGCTGCCTCCGTCCCACTCGCCACCGAGCGGATGATCCGGCAGCACGAGGTCCCGCGCGGGGGCCTCGCCCTGCAGATCGGGTTCGGCGCCGGTCTCGTCTACGCAGCGCAGGTCATCGTCATCCCCTGACCCCCCTCCCCCCCGCGTCCCGACGGGTCATCCGGGACACCGAAACAACACCGACACACACACCCGAACCGCGAGAACAAGGAGCACGTCAGATGGCGCAAAGCGAGCAGGAGATCCTCGAGGGACTGGCCGAGATCGTCAACGAGGAGACCGGGCTGGACACCGGGTCCGTCGAGCTGGACAAGTCCTTCACGGGCGACCTCGACATCGACTCGCTGTCGATGATGACGATCGTCGTCAACGCCGAGGAGAAGTTCGGGGTGCGCATCCCCGACGACGAGGTCAAGAACCTCAACACCGTGCGCGACGCGGTCACCTACATCCACGGCGCTCAGGACTGAGCCGCCGCGGAGGCGGTGTCGCGACCGCCTCCCGGAGCCGGCCCGTCCCCCGCCGGACACTTCCCGTCAGGAGCACCTCATGACCTCGCCCCACGACCAGCGCATCGTCGTCACCGGCCTGGGTGCCACCACCCCGCTCGGCGCCAACGTCCCGGACACCTGGGAGGCGCTCCTGGCCGGACGCTCGGGAGCGCGCCCCATCGAGCAGGACTGGGTGGCCAAGTACGAGCTGCCCGTGACGTTCGCCGCCCAGATCCACACCCCGCCAGAGCAGGTCCTCACCAAGGTCGAGACCCGACGGCTCGACCCCTCCTCCCAGTACGCGCTCATCGCCTCCCGGGAGGCCTGGGCCGACGCCGGGGCACCCGAGGTCGACCCGGAGCGGCTGGCGGTCGTCGTGGGCTCGGGCATCGGCGGCGTCTGGACGCTGCTCACCCAGTGGGACAACCTCAAGGAGAAGGGCCCCCGCCGGGTCTACCCCCTCGCCGTCCCCATGCTCATGCCGAACGGCCCGGCGGCCGCGGTGTCCCTCGAGCTCCGGGCCCGCGCGGGTGCGCACACGCCGGTCAGCGCGTGCGCGTCCGGCGCCGAGGCGATGGGGGACGCGGTGCAGATACTGCGCAGCGGCCGCGCCGACATGGTCGTCGCCGGCGGCACCGAGGCCGCCGTGCATGCGCTGCCGATCGCCGGCTTCGCGGCCATGCAGGCACTGTCGACCCGCAACGACGACCCGGAGCGGGCATCGCGCCCGTATGACACGGACCGGGACGGCTTCGTGCTCGGAGAGGGGGCGGCGCTCGTCGTCGTCGAGACCGAGGAGCACGCCCGGGCCCGCGGTGCCCGCATCTACGCCGAGCTGGCCGGGGTCGGCATGTCGGCCGACGCGTACCACATCACCGCCCCCGAGCCGGACGGCGCCGGAGCCTGCCGGGCGATGCTCGAGGCGGTCGCCGCCGCCGACCTGTCCGCCAAGGACATCGTCCACATCAACGCCCACGCCACCTCGACCCCGGTGGGGGACCTCGCCGAGAGCAACGCCATCCGCCGCGCCTTCGGCAACGCCGCCGACGGTATGCCGGTCAGCGGCACCAAGTCGATGACCGGGCACCTGCTGGGCGCCGCGGGCGCCCTCGAGGCCGTGTTCACCGTCCTGTCCCTTCGGGACCGCGTTGCGCCCGCGACGACCAACCTCGAGCACGTCGACCCGGCGATCACCCTCGACGTGGTCCGCGGCGAGCACCGGGAGCTGCCCACCGGCGACATCGCCGCCCTCAACAACTCCTTCGGCTTCGGTGGGCACAACGTCGCTCTCGCGTTCCGGAGCGTCTGATGGCACGGACCCCGTCCGTGGCGTCCGAACAGGCGGCCGGCGCCGCCAACGTCAGGCTCGCCCGCGCGGACGACCCGCGCAACCCCAACAAGCGGCTGGCCGCCTTCTTCGACGAGGGCACGCTCGCGCTCATCACCGAGGACGACGACTCGGGAGTGCTGGCCGCGACCGGCCGGGTCCTCGGCACGAGCGTCGTCGCGTTCTGCTCGGACGCGACGATCCAGGGCGGGGCGATGGGAGTGGCGGGCTGCAAGAAGATCCTCGTGGCCTACGAGCGCGCCCTGGTGGACCGGGTCCCGGTCGTCGGCATCTGGCACTCCGGGGGGGCCCGGCTCGCCGAGGGCGTCGTCTCGCTGCACGCGGTCGGCGAGGTCTTCGCCATCATGACCCGGGCCTCCGGTGTGGTCCCGCAGGTCTCCATCGTCATCGGCGCTGCCGCCGGCGGCGCGGCATACGGCCCGGCTCTGACCGACATCGTCATCCTCGGCCCGGACGGCCGGGTCTTCGTGACCGGTCCCGACGTCGTGCGCTCCGTCACCGGCGAGAACGTCGACGCTCTGCGGCTGGGGGGCCCGGAGCCGCACGGTCGCCGCTCCGGCGTCGTGCACGTGGTCACCGAGACCACGGAGGCGGCCTTCGAGCGCGGTCGGATGATCTGCTCGCTGCTCGCCGACCAGGGCGCGCTGGAGGTCGCCGCCGTCGCGGACCGGGACCTTGCCGCGACGCTGCCGGAGTCGGCCAGGCGCGCCTACGACGTGCACCCGCTCGTCGTCGACGTCCTCGACGACGAGAGCCAACTCGTCGAGCTGCACCCTCGCTGGGCGCCGAACATCACCACCACCCTGGGCCGCTTCGGCGGGCGCACCGTGGGCGTCGTCGCCAACAACCCGATGCGCCTCGGTGGCTGCCTCGACTCGGCGTCCGCCGAGAAGGCCGCGCGGTTCGTGCGCATGTGCGACGCCTTCGGGGTGCCGCTCATCGTCCTCGTCGACGTTCCCGGATACCTGCCCGGCGTCGGCCAGGAGTGGGACGGGGTGGTCCGGCGGGGGGCGAAGCTGCTGCACGCCTTCGCCGAGGCGACGGTGCCGCGGGTCACGCTCGTCACGCGCAAGACCTACGGCGGGGCCTACATCGCGATGAACTCACGGTCGCTGGGAGCCACCCGGGTCTTCGCCTGGCCGACCGCCGAGATCGCCGTCATGGGCGCCGTTGCCGCCATCCGGATCCTGCACCGCCGGCGACTCGCCGAGGTCGAGGAGGACGAGCGGACCGCCGTCGAGAACGAGCTCGCCCGGGAGCACGAGCAGCTGACCGGCGGTCTCGCCCGGGCAATGGAGATCGGCGTCATCGACGAGGTCGTCGAACCGAGCAAGACCCGTTCGGCCATCGGCCGGGCGATCCTCGAGGCACCACAGCGCCGCGGGAGGCACGGCAACATCCCGCTGTGAGGCTTGGCGGTCCCCCGGTTCCGGTCAGCCCACCTCGTGGAGCCAGCGCACGGGAGCCCCGTCCCCGCCATACCGGAAGGGTTCCAGCTCCTGGTCCCATGCCCGCCCGAGGATGGCGTCGAGCAGCTCGCGCAGCCTGTCGCCGTCGTCCGTGCACCGTGCGAGGGCGTCGCGCAGGCGGTCCTCACCGACCATCGCGTCACCGTTGGCGGAAGTCAGCGTGTGGTGGATCCCCAGGCTCGGGGTGTGCGACCAGCGGGACCCGTCGGTGCCGGGGGACGGCTCCTCGGTCACCTCGTAGCGCAGGTTGTCCCAGCCCCGCAGCGCACTGGCGATGCGCGCCCCGAGGCCCGGCTCGCCGCGCCACGGGAGCTCCGCTCGGAGCAGCCGCGCACCGGCCGGCTGCACCCCCCACTCGATGTTCACCCGCTGGCCGAGGACCGCCTCGAGCGCCCACATGATGTGCGGGCACAGCGCAGCTGGGGTGGAGTGAATGAACACGACCCCGCGCGTGCTGGGACTCGGGCTGGCAATCGACATCCGGACCTCCTGGGTGTATGAGGGACGTCTTCCCCGACGACCTCGTCACCCGGAACCCGCGGTATGCCGTGCGGTGCTCAGACCCCATTGTGCACCATCGCTCACACCGGCACCAGATGCCCCTT
>JBPCOG010000031.1:0-5126 GCA_051000455.1 Lapillicoccus sp.
GGACCCGGAGCGGATCCTGCACCCGCTGCGGCGAGCGGGTGAGCGTGGCGGTGGCCAGTGGGAGCAGGTCAGCTGGGACGATGCCCTGGACGACATCGCCGCCAGGATCCGTACGGCCATCCTCGACGGACGCAACGAGGAGGTGATGTACCACGTGGGCCGGCCGGGGGAGGACGGCTTCGCGGAACGCTTCCTTATGGCGTGGGGGGTGGACGGGCACAACAGCCACACCAACGTGTGCTCCTCAGGAGCCCGGATGGGGATGACCTTGTGGGGCGGGTACGACCGGCCCAGCCCCGACCATGCCAATGCCCGCGTCATCCTGCTGCTCTCGAGCCACCTCGAGACCGGGCACTACTTCAACCCCCACGCGCAGCGGATCATGGAGGCCAAGCAGGCCGGTGCCAAGCTGGTCGTCATCGACCCGCGCATGTCGAACACGGCGAGCCACGCCCACCTGTGGCTGGCGCCGTGGCCGGGCAGCGAGGCGGCCATCCTGCTCGCGATCGCCTCCTACCTCCTGCGCACCCGCCTGATAGACCATGCCTACCTCGAGCGCTGGCTGAACTGGCGCACCTACCCGGCGAACCTGCACCCGGAGTCACCGGCTGACTTCGAGACGTTCCTGGACCATCTGGAGATCGACTACGCGGGCTACACGTTCGAGATGGCGGCGGCCGAGGCCCAGGTGCCGGTGGGCCGCATCGAGGAGCTCGCCGAGCTGGTGGCGCGGTGCGACCACCGGCTCTCGGCACACGTGTGGCGCTCTGCGGCGGCGGGGAACCTCGGCGGCTGGCAGGTGGCCCGCGCCCTGTGGTTCGTGCTCGCGCTGACCGGCAGCATCGGGACCGTCGGGGGGACCAGCCCCAACGGCTGGGACAAGTTCATCCCGCACGGTCCGAACATGCCGCCGGCCAACGACCACTGGAACGAGCTGACCTGGCCCGCGGAGTACCCGATGTCGACCAACGAGATGTCCATCCTGCTGCCGCACTTCCTGCAGGAGGGGCGCGGGCGCCTTCAGGTCTACTTCAGCCGCGTGTTCAACCCGGTCTGGACCTACCCCGACGGCTTCGGCTGGCTGGAGTCGCTGCGGGACGAGAAGCAGGTGGGCCTGCACGTGGCCCTGACGCCGAACTGGTCCGAGACTGCCGAGTTCGCGGACTACGTCCTGCCGATGGGCCACTCAGCCGAGCGCCATGACACCCAGTCCTACGAGACGCATGCCAGCAAGTGGCTCTCCTTCCGTCAGCCCGTCCAGCGGGTGGCACTGGAGAAGCTGGGCCGGCCAGTGGCCGACACCAGGGACGCCAACCCCGGTGAGGTCTGGGAGGAGAACGAGTTCTGGTTCGAGCTGTCCTGGCGGATCGACCCGGACGGGTCGCTCGGGATCCGGAAGTACTTCGAGTCGCCCTACCGCCCCGGCGAGAAGGTCACCGTCGACGAGTACTACCGGTGGATCTTCGAGAACCAGGTGCCCGGGCTGCCGGAGAAGGCCGAGGCCGCAGGGCTCACCCCGCTGGGCTACATGCGCAAGTTCGGCGTCGTCGAGGTCGCGGACAAGGTCTACCGTCTCGACGAGAAGGCACTGAGCGAGTCCGAGCTCGAGGGGACCACCCCCGACGCCGAGGGCGTCCTGCGCCGCGCAGTGACCCTGGACTCGCAGCCGCCGCTGGTCGGGGAGGCCGGCGCCGTGGGAGTGCAGCACGCGGACGGCACGAAGACCGCCGGGTGGCTCACCCCCTCACGCAAGCTCGAGGTCTACTCCACGACGATGCGCGACTGGGGCTGGCCCGAACAGGCCACCCCCGGCTACATCGAGTCCCACGTCTCACGCCGCAAGATCGACCCCGAGCAGGGCGACCTGGTGCTCGTGCCGACCTTCCGGCTGCCCACGCTGATCCACACCCGGTCGGGAAACGCCAAGTACCTCAACGAGATCAGCAACTCCCACCCCCTCTGGCTCAACGCCGGGGACGCCGAGCGCGCCGGGGTCGTCACCGACGACCTCGTGCGGCTCACCACCGAGATCGGGCACCTGGTCGCCCGCGTGTGGGTGACCCAGGGGATCCGCCCCGGGGTGTGCGCACTGTCGCACCACATGGGCCGCTGGCGCCTGCACGAGGGCGAGGGCAGCCGATGGGTCAGCGGACTGGTCGACCTGACCCACCCGGACGGGGACGACACCTGGCTGCTTCGCTACAAGGAAGGGGTCAAGGCCTTCGACTCAGCCGACCCGGACAGCAGCCGGATCTGGTGGAGCGACCCCGGCGTCCACCAGAACCTTGCCTTCGCCGTCCATCCCGACCCCGTCTCCGGAATGCACTGCTGGCTCCAGAAGGTGCACCTGGAGAGAGCCCACCCGGAGGACCGGTACGGCGACGTCTACGTCGACCGACGCCGAGCCCGCGCCGTATACCGCGAGTGGCACGCGATGACACGTCCCAGCTCCGGCCCCGACCGGCGCCGGCGCCCTGAGTTCCTCATGCGCCCCGTCAAGCCGACCCGCCGGGGCTACCTCGCCCCCGGCACCCCGGCGACCGAAGACGAGAGGTGACCACCGGTGTTCCTTCGCCGTGACCCGGCACCGGCTGCCGTCCTCGAGCGGGTGCGCCGTGCCGTCGAGGCCCTCGAGGACCCCGAGATCCACCGCCCGCTCGGTGAGCTGAAGATGCTCCGCGGCGTCACGGCAGAGCGCGGCGGGGTGCGGGTCGAGGTCGCGCTGACGACGGCCCGGTCCCCGACGGCCGACCGGCTGCGGGACGACGTCGTCGCGGCAGCCGTGGTGGCCGGCGCTCCCGGCGTCCAGGTGCACTTCAGCGTGATGACGGAACGCGACCGGATGGAGGTGGCGCAGCACCTGCGCGCCATCTCGGGGTCCGCAGACGCCGTCACCGGGCGCCGCTCTCCGGCCTCTCGCGTGTATGCCGTGGCCAGCGGCAAGGGCGGGGTGGGCAAGTCCTCGGTCACCGCGAACCTCGCTGTAGGCCTGGCCCTGGCCGGGCAGCGGGTGGGCGTTCTCGACGCCGACGTCTGGGGGTACTCGATGCCCCAGCTCTTCGGTGTCCGGCGTTCTCCCGTCGCCCTCAAGGGACTCATGCTCCCGGTCGAGGCGCACGGGGTGCGCCTGATGTCGACCGGCTTCTTCGTCGACGACGAGGAACCGGTCATCTGGCGCGGACCGATGCTGCACAAGGCGCTGCAGCAGTTCGTCGAGGACGTCCACTGGGGTGAGCTCGACGTCCTGCTGCTCGACCTGCCCCCGGGCACCGGAGACGTGACCCTGTCCCTGCTCGAGCTGCTTCCCGAGGCGGCCCTGCTGGCCGTCACCACTCCCCAGCCCGCCGCGCAGACCGTGGCCGCCCGGGTCGGCAGGATGGCCCTCGACATGCGTATGCCGATCGCCGGGGTCATCGAGAACATGAGCGTCATGGTCTGCCAGCAGTGCCACCACCAGAGCCAGCTCTTCGGCTCAGGGGGCGGGCAACGACTCGCCACCGCCCTCAGCGCCCCGCTGCTGGGTCAGATCCCGCTCGACACCGCCCTGCGGGAAGCCGGTGACTGCGGCACCCCGGTGGTCCTGCGCACACCTTCGGCGGCCTCGTCGACCGAGCTCCTGAGGGTGGCGGCCGCCCTGCCGACGGCCCGGCGCAGCCTGGTCGGCAGGCCGCTCTCCCTGACCGTCGTGCGAGGGGCCTGAGCGCCTCAGGGGGCTGGCCGCGGGGGCCATAGAGTACGGACCTGCGCCGCAGGGCTCATCCTCCGGCGGGCGGATACGCGGTGTACGCCTTGCGGCAAGAAGGGCGTGGCCAGACATGTTGCGCCTCCACCGACCCGGACCCCGGCGACTCTGCGGGAAACCGGCGCGGTCTCGCCCCTCATCGGGTACCTTCGTGCTGGTTGCCGTCCACTTGATGGCGTCGGCGCGTCGTGCTGAAAGGGTGCTGGTATGGGTGAGAAGGGCAACCTGACGTCTGAGGAGCTGTTGGCGGTGACCTCGTCGGCGACGGAGCCGTCGGGGATGGGAGCGGTGATGGCGGGGGCTGGGACGACGGTGACGGCGGTGTTCCAGGAGACTGCCGGGTCGTTGAAGGACAAGGTGGTCGACAAGGGCTTGGACGCGGGGATCGCGGAGGCGCAGCAGCGGTTGAAGGAGCGCCGGGCGGCGAAGGCTCCTGAGGGCACTGACCCCGCGCCGTGAGGGCGGAGTTGCTTCAGCGGCGGCTGGGCACCTCCGCCGCGGTGTCATCGGGTGGGGTGCTGGTCGGGGTGGAGCAGGAGCTGCGGGTCTGTTCGCGGGGACGGCCGCAGGACTTCCGGACGTTGTTGGCTGGTGTCTCGGGGGACGGGTTGCGCATCGACCCGGGGGACCCGCGGGCCCGTCGGCTGCCCAGCGGTCTGGTGTTGACGGCTGATGGGTGGGAGGCGGAGCTGGTGACACCGCCGGTGGTGGTGGGCCGAGGCGCGCCTGTTGGGGTGGATGAGTTGTTGGAGCGGGGCCGGGCGCAGCTGCTGGGGCGGTTGCGGGTGCTTGACCCGGCTGTCGACCTGGTGGGGTTCTCCACCCACGTGAATGTCACGGTGGCCGACGAGCTGGTCGTGACGGTGGCGGGTGAGTTCGCGCGGCGGTGTTCGGTGGCGACGATGCTGGTGCTGGACGGGCTGGGTTCTCCGGGGCTGCTGGTGCGCCCGCGGCGGGGGCGGCTGGAGGTTGGTGGGGAGTACGCCGAGGGCGCGGACCTGGTGGCGGCGGTGACGGTGGTCGCCGGGTGCGCGGGGTTGCTGGTGGCCTCGCTCAGCGCAGCGGGGGTGCGTCTGCCCCGGGTGCTGGGGCAGCGGGTCGTGCCGGCGCGGGAGCGGTATGAATCGCCCCGGGTCTGTCAGACGGTCAGTTCTGCCGCGAGCGGTTGCTCGGCGGCCTGGTTGTGACGGTAGTACTCAGCCTCGACCTCTGCTGGAGTGGCGTACTTCAAGGACGAGTGGATCCTCGTGTGGTTGAACTTATGCGGGTGATCCTGTCAAGAGGCTGATGCCGAGGCTTCGTGGTCGAGGCGTTTGAGGAGTCCGTCGAAGATCTTTTGGCGGGCGACTTGGCCCTTGTTTTGGGCGTCGTCGCGTTGGGCTTG
>JBPCOG010000434.1:0-4897 GCA_051000455.1 Lapillicoccus sp.
GGTCCGGCCGCTCGCCGTGACGATGGCGCAGGCGTCGCGCAGCGCGTAGGAGTAGTGGGTGAACGCCGCGGGGTTGATGACGACGTCGGCCCCGGTGTCGACGGCCTCGTGGAGCCAGCCGATCAGCTCGGCCTCGGAGCTGGTCTGCCGGAAGTCGGCATCGACGCCGAGCGAGCTCGCCTCCCTCGCCACGGCCTCGCGCACGTCGTCGAGGCTCTCGCTGCCGTAGATCTCCGGCTCCCGGCTCCCGAGCCGCTCGAGGTTGGGGCCGTTGAGCACGAGGACCTTCGCCGTCATGCCGCGCAGTCTACGAGGTCGCGACCGCCGCGTACGCCGACCTCAGCAGCGCCTCCTCCGGCCCCTCGAGCCGGGCCGGACGCCCGAGCTCCTCGAGGATGACGAAGCGCAGCACAGAGCCGCGGGCCTTCTTGTCCCGTCGCATCGCGGCCAGCAGATCCGGCCACCGGTCGCCCCGGTAGCCAACGGGCAGGCCGAGGCCGGCGAGCACGGCGCGGTGCCGGTCGACGACGGCTGGGTCGAGCCGGCCGGCAAGCCTGGCGAGCTCGGCGACGAAGACCATCCCGATGCTGACCGCCTCCCCGTGGCGCATCGTGAACCCCTCCACCTGTTCGACGGCGTGGCCGAACGTGTGCCCGTAGTTGAGGACTTCGCGCAGTGACGACTCCCGCAGGTCCGCCGCGACGACGTCGGCCTTGACCCGGACCGAACGCTCGACGAGCTCACGCAGGTGCCGGTGCCCCGGCCGGCCCAGACCGGCGGGGTCGTCCTCGACGAGGGCGAGGATCTCCGGGTCCGCGACGAAGCCACACTTGACGACCTCGGCCAACCCGGCGACCGTGTCCCGCTCGGGCAGGCCGGCGAGCACGTCGAGATCGCAGAGCACGCCCGCCGGAGGGTGGAACGAGCCCACCAGGTTCTTGCCCTCGGGAGTGTTGATCCCCGTCTTGCCGCCCACTGCCGCGTCGACCATCCCGAGCAGCGTCGTCGGGACCTGCAGCACCGGGACCCCGCGCAGCCACGTCGCGGCGACGAAGCCGGCCACGTCGGTCACGGTCCCCCCGCCGATCCCGACGACCGCGTCGGACCGGGTAAAACCGGCCCGCCCCAGCGCCCCCCAGAGCCGCACCGCGACGTCGGCGGTCTTGGCCCGCTCTCCGTCCGGCACCAACTCGAGGTATGCCGTGCGCCCCGCTCCCCGCAGCGACACCCCGACCGTCTCGGCGAGCGGCCGCACCGCGGCGGAGTGGACGAGCATGACGCGCTCGACCGACTCGCCGAGCAGCTCCGGGACCCGGCCGAGCAGGTTCGACCCCACGAGGACGTCGTAGTCCGTACCGACGTGGATCGTCGTCGCCTTTGTCGTCCCCTCCGTCGTCGTCTTCGGCGGGCCTGCCGTCGGCACTGCCGGTGTCACGCGCCTCTCCTCGGACCGGTCAGCGCCAGGGCGGCGGCAACGGTCTCGGCGACCTCCTCGGGCGTCCTGCCGGCGGTGTCCACCCGCACCGTGCCGACCCCCTCGTAGGTCGGGCGCCGCTCGTTCATCAAGGCGATCCAGGAGGCCCGGGGGTTGATGCCGAGCAGCGGCCGGGACCGGTCGAAGCCGATCCGCCGCGACGCGTCCGCGATCCCGACGTCGAGGAAGACCACCGCAAGACCCTCGAGCCGGGACCGGGTCCCCGCGTCGAGGACGGCGCCCCCACCGAGGGAGACGACGCCGCGCTCCTCGGCAAGCGCCGACGCGACGGCAGCCCGCTCGAGCTCGCGGAAGACCGTCTCCCCGTCGTCGACGAAGATGTCCGCAACCGACCGTCCAGCGGTCTGCTCCACGGCCTCGTCGGTGTCGAGGAAGGTGACGCCGAGCAGCCGGGCGAGGGCACGGCCGGCCTGCGTCTTCCCGGAGCCGGGCGGTCCGACGAGAACGGCGAGCGGGGCGCTCACCACGTCCGTAGCATCTCGGGGATGGCGGCGAGGTATGCCGCGTGGTTGCGGCCGGTCTCGGCGACGCTGTCCCCGCCGAACTTCTCGACGCACGCCTGGGCGAGCACGAGGGCGACCATCGCCTCGGCGACGACCCCGGCGGCGGGGACCGCGCATACGTCGGAGCGCTGGTGTATGGCCTTCGCCGGCTCCGAGCCGGTCACGTCGACGGTGTCGAGGGACTTGGGAACCGTGCTGATCGGCTTCATCGCGGCCCGGACCCGCAGGACCTGCCCCGTGGACATGCCTCCCTCCGTCCCCCCGGCACGGCCGGTCCGACGCTCGATGACGCCTCCCGGGCCGCGCTGCATCTCGTCGTGCGCCTCCGAGCCGCGCCGACGGGCAGTGGTGAAGCCGTCGCCGACCTCGACCCCCTTGATGGCCTGGATGCCCATCAGGGCCGCGGCGAGCTGCGAGTCGAGACGCCGGTCCCAGTGCACGTGGGAGCCGAGTCCCGGCGGCACGCCGTAGGCGAGGACCTCGACGACCCCGCCTAGCGTGTCACCGTCCCGCCGGGCCGCGTCGACCTCGGCGACCATCGCCGCGGAGGCAGCCGGGTCGAGGGTGCGCACCGGGTCGGCGTCGAGCAGGTCCACCTCGTCGGGGGTCGGCAGGGTGCAGTCATCGCCGACCGAAGCCGGGCCGACGGCGACCGTGTGCGAGACGAGCCGGATCCCGTACGCCTGGGCGAGCAGGTGGGCGGCGACGGCGCCGAGGGCCACCCGGGCGGCCGTCTCCCGGGCGGAGGCGCGTTCGAGCACCGGGCGGGCGTCGGTGAAGCCGTACTTCTGCATCCCGACGAGGTCCGCGTGACCCGGGCGGGGGCGCGTCAGCGGCCGGTTCCGCGCCGACTCCCGGGGCGCGTTGACGTCGTCCGCGGCGTCGAGATCGGCGGCGTCGACCGGGTCCGGGCTCATCACCGTCGACCACTTCGGCCACTCGGTGTTGCCGATCCGGATGGCCACGGGGGATCCCAGCGTCACGCCGTGCCGCAGCCCGCCGAGGAACTGCACCTCGTCCTGCTCGAAGGCCATCCTCGCCCCCCGGCCGAAGCCGAGACGCCGCCTGGCCAGCGCCGCCGCCACGTCGCTGCTCGTGACCTGCACCCCTGCGGGCAGCCCCTCGATGACGGCGACGAGGGCAGGCCCGTGCGACTCACCGGCGGTCAGCCAACGCAGCATGCGCGAAATCCTCCCATGCCGGCCGCGACCGGTCAGCCACCCGGGACCTGCAGCGGGACGAGCACGGCGGTGAGCGCGCCGAGCAGGATGTAGGGCCCGAACGCCACCTGCGTCTTGCGGGTCACCCGCCTCGCGGCCAGCAGGACAAGGGAGACCGCCCCGCCGAGGACGAACGCGGCTGCCGTCGCGACGAGCGGCGCGCGCCAGTCGAGGAACCCGAGCGTCAGCCCGACGAGCCCCCCGAGCGTGGCGTCGCCCAGCCCCAGCGACCCCGGGGAGATCAGGGCGAGGACGAGGTACACCAGCCAGAGCCCGATCGCGCACAGGACCGCGCGCAGCAGCGCCGTCCAGTCCCCGGTGGTGACCGCCGCCACCGCGAGCAGCGCGAGGACGGCGGGGAACGACGGCAGAGTCAGACCCTCGGGTAGCCGGTGCACGTCGAGGTCGATCCAGAACAGCGCCACGGCCACCACCGAGAACAGCAGGTATGCCGGGAGCACGCTCCCAGCGGCCAGGCCGCCGATCCGCCAGGCGAGCAGCCCCCACAGCACCGCCACCGCAGCCGCCGCCGTCCAGGCCGGGCCCGGCACCCTCCGGTGCTGCTCGTCGTCGAGCCGGTAGCCGGCGGCGACCAGCCGGCGGGAGAGCAGCACCCCGACGACCAGACCACCGGCCAGCACGCCGGCGACGACCCACCACTGCGCAGCCGCTGTCACGGCGCCGGTCACCGCGGCCACGCATGGCCGGTGGTCGTGGCGCGGGTCACCGGCCGTCCCTTTCCGAGACCGCGGCGACGAGCGCCGCCCGCATCGCCGGCAGCGGCGGCTGCTCCCCCGTCATCAGGCGCACCTGCTCGGCAGCCTGGTGCAGGAGCAGCTCGGTGCCCGGGACCACGGCATACCCCCGCTGGGCGCCGGCATGCATCAGTGGTGTGCGACCGGCGCCGTAGACGACGTCGAGCAGCACCGCCGCGGTCGTCGGGAGACGGTCGACCACGGCTGCGAGCGCCTCGGGCGGGACGGTGCTGACGAGGATCTCTGCCTGCGCGGGCCAGTCGCCGATGCCCACCTGCTCGACCTCGAGACCGGCGGCCCGGGCCTGTGCGACGGCCTCCGGGCGCGCCGGGCCGCGCACCATGAAGGTCACTCGCGTCGCCCCGAGCCGCGCGAACGCGGTGACCGTGGACCTCGCGGTCGCGCCGGAGCCGATGACCACCCCGTGGCGCAGGGCGAGCACCCCCGCCCCGGAGAGGGCGGCGAGGATGCCGTGGACGTCGGTGTTCTCACCGCTCCAGCCGCGCTCGTCACGGACGAGGGTGTTGACCGCACCGGTCGCGCGAGCCGTCGTGGAGACGGTGTGGGCCAGCTCGAGCGCGGCCTGCTTGAGCGGCATCGTCAGCGACAGGCCCCGCCAGGTGGTGTCCAGGGCTGCCAGGTGCGCGGGGAGGGACCCGGCGTCGACGTCCGCCGACGCGTAGGACCAGTGACGAAGGCCGAGGGCCCGGTATGCCGCGTTGTGCAACGCCGGGGAGAGCGAGTGCGCGATCGGTGACCCGAGCACGGCAGCCCGGCTGGTGGCCTCGGCGGACCGGCCGGTCAGCACTGTCCCTTGTGGTCCGAGCACCACTTCTGGAACTGGGCGACGTTGGCCCGGTGCTGGTCCTCGGTGACGGCGAACTTCGTCTCCCCCGTCGAGGGGTCCACGGTGACGAAGTACAG
>JBPCOG010000292.1:0-4840 GCA_051000455.1 Lapillicoccus sp.
CGAACTGGCCGTCAGAGAAGAACCTCAGCGTCGCTGCCTCGCCCCGCAGCTGGTCCTCGGCACTATGCAGGTAGGCGAGGTACTGGATCTCCGGTATGGGAAGCAGTCCGCTGACGCCGGCGCCGAGGGCCAGCCCGAGGATGGCCTGCTCGTCGAGCAGGGTGTCGAACACTCGTGCGCCACCCGCCTTCCTGGCGAGCCCGCGGGTCACCCCGTAGATCCCCCCTTGCGACCGACGTCTTCACCGAAGATGAGTGACCCGGGGTGCTGGACGAGGACGTCACCAAGAGCACGATTGATGGACTGGGCGAGCGTCAGAGGGCCCTCCCGCTCGGGCATCCTCGCTCCGAAGAAGGCCCCCCGGCCCGGACAGGGGCCCGCGACGATCCTCGCGACAGACGAGGGGGACGGCGCTGCGAGCGGGGCCATCACCGCCTCGGGCGTGTTCAGCTGAGGGAACTCGGCCACCTCGCGGGCCAGGTCGAGGACGTGCGCCCGTTTGGCCTCGTAGCGGGCCAGCACCTCATCGACCGAGAGGACAGCCGATGACACCAGGAGCCGAGCCGACCGGACGAGCGGATCGCGTTGCTGGTCAGCGAGGATCGCAGATGGAGTGCGGTATGCCGTCTCGACGTCCGAACCTGCATGGCCCATGAGTCGAACGGTCCGGAGGTGAAGGAAGGCTGGGCGCCGATGGTGTCTTACCCAGGTTGCCGCGCGTGCGGAGGAAGCCAGCGCATCCGCGAGGTCACATCCGTCCGCCGCGAAGTACTCCAACCCTGCTCGGCCCTCGAAGCTGTGCGCGATCCATCCAGGCGGGCTGCTGACACTGATACCGATCCCGTTGTCCTCGCAGACGAACAGGATGGGCATCGGGAGGCCTCGATACCCGGCCTGAATCGCCGCGTTGATCGCTCCGGCGGCCGTCGAGTGATCCGCAGAGGCATCCCCGAAACTGCATACCGTTACTGCGTCCGGGGGCCAGGCGCTGGGTACTTGGAGTCTTGCGGCACGGTGGATCGAGAGGGCGACGCCGACCGCCCTCGGAAGGTGCGAGGCGATGGTCGAGGTCTGAGGGATCACCGCCAGCAACCTGTTGCCGAACACCTTGTGCCGCCCACCGGATATCGGGTCCTTAGTGGAAGCGACGACTCCCAGCAGCACGTCCCTCAACGCCGTCGACACGCCTCCTTGACGAGCTCGCTCGAGGAAGAAGGCACCCGAGCGGTAGTGCAGCAACGCTGGGTCGGTGGGCCGCAGCGCGGCCGCCACGGCTGCGTTGCCCTCGTGGCCGGAGGACCCGATCGTGTAGTAGCCCCTCCCCTGGCCCTGCAGCCAACGGGCGGCGAGGTCAAGGTGCCGGCTGCCGAGCTGGGCGTCGAAGACCTGGAGCTGACGCGGGTCCACCTCCGTCTTGTCGGGGGAGCCGGTGTGGAGGGCGCGCATCTCGTGGACCGCACGGGTGAACATCTCGTCCAGCGGCTCGGTCATGGCCGGCTCATCTCCAGCGGAACCGGAGCCCGGTCCCGGGAGCTGCCTGACCCGCGTGGTCCAGGTCCTCGTCGCACACGACGCCGAGGACCGGATAACCCCCGGTCGTGCCGCTGTCCGGACCGAGCAGGATCGGTTGCCCGTCGGCCGGAAGCTGGACGGCGCCTGGTCGGGTCGGCTCACTCGGGAGCTCTCCCATGCGTCGGGTGAGCACCGGCCCGGACAGACGCAAGCCGACCCGGTTGCTGTCCGGTAGGACGGTCCAGACCGACGACGTGAGCAGGGTCAGGGCCTCGGCGCTCGCCCAGTCGTCGCGCGGGCCGCGGCGCAGCGTGAGCACCGGCTCGGCAACGGGTGGCGCAACCGGGGCAGGTTCCCACCAGATCGCGCCTTCGGGGTCGCGGCCGACGGGCAGCCCGTCCCCAGCGACCAAGGGGGGCGGGCCGATCCGGCCGAGCTCGTCGTAGGAGCGACTACCGAGGACCGGCGGGGGGACGAGGCCACCCCGGACCGCGACGTACACGCGCAGGCCCTGGGTCGGCGTCCCACACCGCAGCTGTTCGCCGGCGGGCAGTCGTAGCGCCACGTGCATACCCTCCCGCCGCGCCCCGATCCAGACCTCGCAGGACGCACCGGTCACAGCCACCACCGCGTCGTCGACAGCCTCCACTACGAGTGAGCCGAAGAGCGCCTCGACGGCGGCGGCGCCTTCGGCGTTACCCACGAGGCGGTTGCCCAGGCGGAGCGAGCGCCGGTCGGCTGCTCCCGACCCGGGCACGCCCTGGTGCGCCCGGCCGAGCCGCCCGAGATCCTGCACGCAGGCGTACGCTCCGGGCGCGACGACCAGTAGCCCGCTCACGGCTCGACGACCACGAACCGCACCGTGTCGCCGATGCCGAGCAGGTTCGGCGGGTCGCGGGTCTCGTCGAAGACCGGTAGGTCGGTGCGGCCGAGCAGCCGCCAGCCGCCTGGTGAGGCCATCGGGTAGATGCCGCACTGGTCCAGCGCGATGCCGACCGAGCCTGCAGGCACCTTGGTCCTCGGTGTGGACAGCCGGGGCAGTCGCAGTTCCTGCGGGAGCCCGGCGAGGTAGGGAAACCCGCGCGAGAAGCCCAGCAAGACGACGACGTACTCGGCTCCAGCGTGCAACGCCACGACCTCGTCTGGGGTCAGTCCGCTCGCGTCGGCGACGTCGGCCAGGTCCTCCCCGTCGTAGCGCACCGGGATCTCATGGTGCTGGGTGACGGTCCCCGGCGGTGTCGTCGTGTCCAGTCGCTTGACCTGCTCAGCCAGCGCCCGGGGGTCCCCGTCCGTCGTCAACAGCAGCGTCCGCCAGCCGGGCACCACCTCACGGCCGACGCCCGCAGCGAGGGCTGCAGCCCTCAGCCGGTGGACCTCGCCGGGGTCCTCCAGCTCGACGAGGACCGCTCGGTCCCCCATCGGGAGGAAGCGCATGGGATCAGGCGGAGGTGAAGGCCCGGAGGGCGAACCCGGCCTCCTCGAGAGCGGCACGCACCGATCGCGCGAGAAGTGGAGCACCGGGCGTGTCCCCGTGCAGACAGAGTGAGTGGACCTGCCCGGACGTCGCGAGTCGCACGGCCTGCGCCGCAACGGCATTCGGCTCCGTGAGCAAGGCACCCTCCTGGGTCCGAGGGACCAGCCGGCCGGACTCGTCGTAGGCCCGGTCGGCAAATCCCTCGAGGATGATCCGCAGACCAGCCACCCGGGCGGCCGTCTCCACCTCGCCCCCCGCCATCGTCATGAGGGGGAGGGCGGGGTCGTAGTCGACGACGGCCGCCACCAGCGCGCTGGCCTGCACGGGGTCCTTGAGGGTGCGGTGGTAGAGCGCCCCGTGCGGCTTGACGTAGCGGACCGCCGTCCCCGCCGTCTTGCACAGCCCCTCAAGGGCCCCGATCTGGTAGAGCACGTCCGCGGCCAGCTCGTCGGGCTCGACCTCCATCTCGCGGCGCCCGAAGCCGGCGAGGTCCCGGTAGGAGACCTGCGCCCCGACGGCCACGTCGTACCGCGCGGCCTCGACCACGGTGCGCCGCAGCGTCAACGCGTCACCAGCGTGGAAGCCGCAGGCGACGTTGGCACTCGTCAGCGACGGTATCAGCGCACTGTCGTCGCCGAGCTGCCACCGGCCGAACGATTCTCCGACGTCGGCGTTCAGGTCAATGCTGCTGGGTGGGCCGGCCATGCGCTGTGCCCTCCTTGTAGGTCCTGCGACCCGAGCCAGCGTACCTGTTTGAGGAGCAGCGAGTGCCCGGGGGGTTTCGCTTCGAGTCATCCCGGCCGCACAAGGCAGTCTGACCCTCCTCCGGCTCTCCTCCGGCCCTCCTGCCCAAGCATGACCGTGCTAGACAGATTCATGACCGCGCCCGCCGACGACGCTGCAGGTATGTACTTCGAGGCCGCCACCACGTTCGCCGATCTCGTCGGCAACATCGATCCCTCGGCCTGGAGCGGTCCCGGCCTCGGGGTGTGGGATCTGCGTGCGCTGGTCGGGCACACCAGCCGCGCGTTGATCACCGTGCTTACCTACCTCGACTAGCCCGCCGATGCCTAGGCCATCGACTCACCCGAGCGCTACTACGCCCTCGCCGCACGCCAGTCCACCGACGCTGGCGCGATTGCCGAACGTGGACGCCGCGCCGGTGAGGATCTTGGGACCGACCCCAGCGAAACAATCCGTGGCCTTGTTACGCGGGTGCGCAGGAAGGTCGGCCGCGCCGATCCCGAGGCGCTGATCACCACGATCGGCGGCGGCATGCGGGTGCGCACTTACCTGCCAACCCGCACCTTCGAACTCGTCGTGCATAGCCTCGACATCAGCGCCGCCACCGGGATCGACGTCGCGTTCTCCTCCCGGGTGCTCGCGCACACCACCGAGCTCGCGGCCCGCATCGCAGTGGCCCGCGACGAAGGACGAACGGTGCTATCCGCGCCCACCGGACGTAGACCGCTTCCCGACAACTTCTCGGTCTCGCAAGCGGATCCGCTTGCGGTCGCTCGCTCAGGGAGGGTGAAGAGGTACTTCAGGGGCGCAGGTCTGGGTCGGGAACGTTGACACCGGCCGCTCGCTCGATCTTCTTGACCACGTCGTGCTTCCCGCGGGTATAGGCACGCGAGTCGCCGCCGCAGGTGCCCAGCAGAGACCGCTTGACAGCGCCGTACTGGCCGTCGGCGTTAGGGTCTTGGCGCAGTTGATCACGGAAGGCTAGGATGCGCCGCCAGTAGTCGCCGTCTTTGACGGTGAGGTGCAGGTGGTGGGTCCGTAGCTGGGTGTAGTCGCGCGGCCCTTTCCGGAACACCTTCCGCGTGGGTTCGTCCCGTTCGGCTGCTGGGT
>JBPCOG010000065.1:0-3020 GCA_051000455.1 Lapillicoccus sp.
TGGAGGAGGTCGTCATGGTCGGCTACCTGTTCACCCGGATGCGCCAGGTCGGGTTCGGTGTCCCGGTCGTCATCGCCGTCTCGGCCCTGGTCCGCGGCGGCTACCACCTCTACCAGGGTTTCGGGGGCTTCGCCGGCAACCTCGCGATGGGCCTCGTCCTCGGCCTCGTCTACCGCCGGACCGGGCGGGTGGGGCCGCTCGTCGTCGCGCACGCCGTGCTCGACGTCGTCGCGTTCATCGGCTACACGCTGGCCAGGGACCACCTCTCCTGGCTGCGCTAGGTATGCCGGGTATGCCGGGTGCGCCGGGTGCGCCCGGTGCGCCGGGTGCTCATCCGGCGTCGCTCGCCTCCTGGTCCCGCCCGTAGGGACGGACCCCCATGCCGTCCGGCTCGTAGGACCGCGGGTCCTCCATCGGCTCGAGGTGGGTGGTCACCTCGAGGTGCTCGAACTCGGTGAGCAGCCGGGTCTCGACATGCTCGAGCAGGTCGTGCCCGCGCTGGACCGTCCACGCCCCCGGGACGAGGACGTGGACCGAGACGAACTGCTGGTGGCCGCCCTCACGGGTGCGCAGCGCATGGAAGTGCACCTCGGGTGTCGTCATCGAGTCGAGGATGGCGTTGAGGCGCTGGTGGTTCACCGGGCTCATCGCCCGGTCCATCAGCCCGCTAACCGACTCGTTGACGAGCCTCCAGCCGGTCCAGATGATGTTGCCCCCGACGAGCAGCGCGACGACGGGGTCGAGGCGCTGCCACCCTGTCACCGACACGAGGAGCACGCCGACGATGACCCCCGCCGAGGTCCACACGTCGGCGAGCAGGTGCCTGCTGTCGGCGGTAAGGGTGATCGAACGGTACCGTCGTCCAGCCCGTACCAGCACCAGTGCGACGGCGGCGTTGAGGACCGCGGCGACGGCCGTGACGACGAGTCCGACGCCGACGTTCTCCAGGGGCTGGGGGGAGAGGAAGCGCCCGACCGCCGTGACGACGATGAACAGCGCGGCGACGAAGATCATGACCCCCTCGGTCGCCGCGGAGAAGTACTCCGCCTTGGTGTGGCCGAAGTGGTGGTCGTGGTCGGCGGGGCGGGCGGCCACCTGCAGCACGAGGACGGCCACGAGCGCCGCGGCGAGGTTGACGACGGACTCCGCTGCGTCCGAGAGCAGTCCGACCGACCCGGTCAGCCGGTAGGCCGCGAGCTTGAGCGTGATCGTCAGGACCGCGGTGGCGACCGACAGCCACGCGAACCTCGCGAGGTTCGCGCGTGCCGGTCGTGACGCCCGGGGCTGCCGGGGCCGGCCGTGCTCCTCCGTGGTCACGGGCCCCAGCATCTCACTTGGTGCCCGTCGACCGGGTTCGGTCGCCCGGTCCCCGTCCGCCTGCCCCCGGCCCCCCTGCCGCGGCCCCCCTGCCCCCGCCCTGCCCGCCGTGGCCGGGTCCGCTGCATACGATGGCCCGCATGACGCGGGAGGAGCAGCTGCGCCTCCGGCTGCTCGGGGAGCCTCTCGCGGACCCTTGGCTCGGCTGGCTCGGCCCGCTGCTCGCCGCCGCCGTCGGCGGGTTGCTCCGGTTCTGGAACCTCGGCAACCCGCACCAGCTGGTCTTCGACGAGACCTACTACGTCAAGCAGGGCTGGTCGCTGATCCGCTACGGGGTCGAGATGCGCAACGACCCGGCGTTCGGGGACCAGATCGACCCGATGTTCACCAACGGCACCCCCGACGTCTTCGGGACCGAGGGAGACCTCGTCGTCCATCCGCCGGTCGGCAAATGGCTGATCGGCTGGGGCGAGCAGCTCTTCGGGATCACCAGCTCCTACGGCTGGCGATTCTCGGTCGCCGTCCTCGGGACGCTGTCGATCCTCATGGTCGGGCTCGCGGCGCGGTACCTATTCAAGTCCAGCCTGCTCGGCACCGTCGCCGCCGTCATGCTCGCCTTCGAGGGGCACCACTTCGTCCACTCCCGGACCTCCCTGCTCGACCTCATCGTCATGTTCTGGGCCTTCGCCGCCTTCTGCGCGCTGCTCGTCGACCGGCATCAGTCCCGCAAGGTCCTCGCCCGCGCCGTCGCGGCGACCCGGCCGGGGGAGCTGACCTGGATGGGACCATGGCTGGGTTGGCGCCCGTGGCGGTGGGTCGCGGGGATCTGCCTCGGTCTCTGCACGGGGACCAAGTGGTCTGGGCTCTACTTCGTCGTCGCGTTCGGCCTGCTCACGGTGCTGTGGGACATGGGCGCGCGGCGGGCAGCCGGCATACCGGGGTGGGGGTGGGCGGGCGCCGTCAAGGACGGCGGCTACGCCTTCGTCAGCGTCGTCGGGTCAACCGTGGTCGTCTACTGCCTGTCGTGGTGGGGGTGGTTCGCCACCCAGACCGGCTACAACCGGCAGTGGGCCGACCAGCACCCGGCCACGGACTACGCGTGGGTCCCCGGGCCGGTTCGGTCCTGGTGGAACTACCACGCCCAGATCCTCGACTTCCACACCCACCTGAACTCCGACCACCCCTACAAGACCAACCCGTGGTCATGGATCATCCAGGGCCGCCCCACGTCGTTCTTCTACGAGGGCCCGAAGAAGGGCGAGATGGGCTGCACGGTCGACGTCTGCTCCAAGGCGATCACCTCCATCGGGACGCCCAACGTGTGGTGGGCCGCGGCCCTGGCGATCTTCGTCCTGCTCTTCATGTGGGCGCTGAACCGGGACTGGCGCGCCGGCGCGATCCTGTCGGGCTTCGTCGGCGGGTACCTGCCGTGGTTCGTCCTCGGCGAGCGGACGATCTACTCGTTCTACGCGGTCTCGTTCGTGCCCTGGGTCGTCCTCGCCGTGACGTACGTGCTCGGCCTGTTCATCGGGACCAGGGACGCCTCACCACGACGTCGGCGGGCGGGTCTGCTGGTCACGGGGAGCTTCCTCGTGCTGACGGTGCTGCTGTTCGCGTTCTTCTACCCGCTCTACACGGCGGACGTCGTCCCGCAGGACTTCTGGCGGCTGCACATGTGGTTCCCGAGCTGGGTCTGACCGACT
>JBPCOG010000025.1:0-5655 GCA_051000455.1 Lapillicoccus sp.
GCGAGTATCTCGGCAACTACCGGTTGACTCTGGAGATGAAGTGCGGAGGTCTCGACGCCGAGCAGCTCGCCCGCCGCTCCGTTCCGCCGAGCACCCTGAGCCTGCTCGGGCTGATCCGGCACCTGGCTCAGGTGGAGAACCATTGGTTCCAGCGGGTGTTGCAAGGCAGGACCGATCGCCCCCGCCACTTCAAGCGCGAGGACGACAAGGACGCGGACTTCAACGGCGCGGTCGCCGACCCTGCCGTCGTCGAGGAGGCGTTCGCTGTATGGAAGGCAGAGGTCGGCGCGGCCGATGAGTGGCTCGACGCGCTGGACGAGGATCACCTCGGGCGGCGGGTATCGCTGGACGATGACGCCGGAAGCATCCGGGACGTCCTCGTCCACGTGATCGAGGAGTACGCCCGGCACGCCGGCCACGCCGACCTGTTGCGCGAGTGCATCGACGGCCGCACCGGTCAGTGATCCGTCGTGGCAGCCGAGTAGCCGCCGGCGTGATGCCACGCAGCGTTGAGGAGATCCTGCAGCACGCCGACCAGCTGGCGGCACGGTTCGAGAGCTATGAACCAGACCCCAGCGACGAGCTTGACCCCGCGGCGGCCTCTGCGCTGCGCGCGGCGGTCATGGAGCGCTCGGAGGCCGAACGCCACCTCATCGAGGCCGTGCGTCAGCGCGCGCCGCCCAGCTCTCTTGGTCGGCGATCGGCGCGTTGGTCGGTACCAGCGGAGAGGCCGCACGCCAGCGGTACTCCGGCAAGGTCGCCTGACCGGCACGCGGAGAAAGGTCACGAGGCAGAGCCGCGCGCATGCCGGCATACCGCACTAGTCCTCGATGACGTCGAGACCCTGCTCGCGGAGTTGCGCGAGGTGGTCCAGCATGCCTTCCACCACCTCGGGGGCGTGGCCTTGCCAGCTGTCCAGCTCGGCGACGATGCGCAACGGGTGGCGGGTCCGGTAGGACTGCGTGGGGTTGCCGGGGAACCGCTTGTTGGTCACGTTCGGGTCGTCCTCGAACGGACCCGTGGGTTCGACGACGTAGATGCGACCCCGATCCCCGCTTCCGGCCAGCGCCGTGGCCAGCTCGGCCCCCCAGGCGGCTGTCTCCACGAGCGCGGTGAAGTAGATGTTGTTCGACACCCGGCCGTCTTGGAAGTTGGAGCCGTACCCGGGGACGAGCTCGGCGCCGACCTCGAGCGCAGACTTCGTGCCGTGGTAGAACGGGCTCCCGATGTCGGCGCAGCTGTCGTAGGTGACCGGCGTGAGGGTGCCAGGGCGCTCGCCCATCGGTGTCCCTCCTCGCTCATCGTGGACCGTGGCGGCTCGCGCGCCGGATCGCAGCGGACCATCTCACTCGAACAGCCCTCAGGGGTTGCCACGGGGCGGCGGAACCCAGCCGCGGCCCACCCCGGAGGGAGAGCCGCCCAGCCGACCGACCTCGAGCTCGGTGGCCGGTCGCCGGCGGTAGTGCTGGCTCAGGATGGACTCGACGTCGCATCCCTCATTGGCCGCCAGGCACGGCGTCACGAACGCGCACTCGGCGCAGTGTTCCGCGACCGGGTTCGGATACGGGCGGATGTCCTCCCTGACCATGTCGATGGCCTCATCGGCGATGCGCCCACCTGCCTCGCCGACCTCACGCCTGCTCCTCCTGATGATCGTTCGCCGGAAGCCGTCCCCCTGCGTCTGGCGTACCCGATCGACGCTCTCCTCCTCGCGACCCTTCACATAGGTCCGGCGAAGCGAGGAGACGCCGCGCCCGCCGCCGCTGGGCTCGTTCTGCGGTATGCCCCCCCGAGGATGGTCGACCAGCGGCCTCGGAACGGGGCGGCGAGGCGAACCAGCACGGGGATCCGATGTCGACAGCTCGTTGTAGATCGTCCCGGCAACCTCCATGCCCTCGTAGAAGCGTTCCCACGCCCAGCAGGCAGCCACCTCCTCCTCGTCCAGCAGCAGCTGCTCGGTCCTCGGGAAAGGCCGGTCGCTCACCCGGTGACGTACGATCCAGTACCGGTCGTGCTCGTCGATGGCCAGCAGGTCGATCCGCCCGGTGTAGTGGATCGCCGCGCCATGTGGGCCGACGAGACCGCACTCGGGCTCGGCAGGATCTGCCACGAGAGCATCGAAGTCGGTCGCCACCCGGATCGGCGAGAACCGGTCGACGGTCGGCGCCCAGTCCACGTAACGATCCAGCAGGGCGCGGCCCTGCTCGCGAAGGGCTTTCCAGACGGTCTCGTCAGCGCTTGACGGCAGTGCGCCGTCGTGCTCAGCGCGCTGGCGAGCCACGGCATTGTCCAGGCCCTTCGCGACGAGTGGCAGGACGATCGCCGAGTCCCAGTCCCACATACCCGGGAAGTAGTAGACCGCGAGTGCGTCCCGCATTGCCCGGTCGAGGTCGGGAGCCGGAGCACGGACGGGACGCAGGCTCCGACGGGTCGCGGCGGTGAAGTCCCACTGGCGCCGGCAACGCTTGAAGGCGGCCCGGTCGGAGGAGCTGACGACATACTCCACAGCGGCAACCTCAGTGGGTCCGGGGCCAGGGCTCGTCGAGGGGCCATCGACAACGGTCACCGGTGCAACCGGTCATCGACTCCATCTCGTCCAGCAGGTCGCTGAACATGGCCCGCGCGGTCTCGGGAGCGCCGAGCGAGCGCTGCCAGGAGTAGAAGATCCAGGCATCCGCACCATCATCGCCACCCAGCGACGCGCCCTCGCCTGCGCGGTCCCAGCAGTAGTCGCCTCCCCGCCGCGCCACGTAGACGAGCTCACCCGGCTGCGGATCAGCGGCGAGGAGGTCGTTGAGCAGCTGCTCCCGGTCCACGACGCTCCCACGAGACTTGTCCGACACGGTGGATCCTACTCAAGACGGGGGCCGTGGGGAGGTCGACGCCGGCGCCAGCCCTCCGGCATGAGCAGGGCGGAGCCGGACGGCGTGCTGGCAGGAGGGCCGCCGGCGGCTGCACGGGCGCTAGCAGCCGCGCCGCTGACAGGGGGAGTCGGTGGCCAGTCGGGCGCACGGTGGCGCCGGACCCGGGCAGCGTGAGTGGACCATCCAGGAAGGTGCCGTCCTCGCGCTCGAGGACGGCATACCCCGCGGCACCCTCGACGACGACCCTGGCGATGCGCACCTCAGGTCGCTGGTGGGATGGCGCGGGCGTCCGCGCCACTGGGGAGCGGGGTGTGCGTCCGCAGTGCGAGCATCAGCGCCGCTGCGAGAGCGAGGGAGATCGCCATCAGCAGGAAGGACGCGCCGGAGGATCCCGTGCGGGCATCGAGCCAGCCCACCAGGTAGCTGCCGACGAAGCCGCCGAGGGCACCGCAGGAGTTGACGAGCGCGATGGCGGGGGCGGCTGCGTTGCTCGGCAGGAACTCGGAGATGTTGGCGAAGTACGGACCGTACGGCGCGTACATCGAGGCACCGGCGATCACCAGCAGCGGGAAGGAGAGCCAGAACCGGTTCGGTCCGAGCAGGTAGGAGCCGTAGAACGCAGCGGCTCCCAGAGCCAGCCAGGGCCACACGAACGGTGTGCGCCGCCCGGAACGGTCCGAGGCCCTGCTGTTGAGGATCATCACGACGATGGCGAGCGCGTACGGCGCGCCGGAGATGACGCCCGTCAGGCCGATGCCCTGCCCGGAGCCGGCCTTGACGATGGTCGGCAGCCAGAACACGAACCCGTAGATGCCGAGACTCCACAGCAGGTACTGGACGGACAGCAGCACGACATTGCGCGAGCGAAGGGCCGGGCCGAAGCCCGAGATCGGCGCAAGCCCCCTCTGCTCCTCGGCCAGCGCCGCCTCCACGTCGGCGCGCTCGATCGGGTCCAGCCACGCCGCGTCGCGCGGCCGGTCCGCCACCATCCGACGGAAGACGAACGCCCACACGATGGCGGGCACCCCCTCGATGACGAACATCCCGCGCCAGGAGGTCGCCTCGATGAGGTAGCCGGAGACCACGGTGAGCCACAGCACGGTGACCGGGTTGCCCAGGATGAGGTAGGTATTGGCCCGTCCCCGCTCGGCCTTGGTGAACCAGTGCGCGAGGAAGATCACCATCGCCGGTAGCACCGCGGCCTCGACGACACCGATGAAGAAGCGGATGACCAGCAGCAGACCGACGCTGGAGACAAGCCCCTGCAAGGAAGCCAGCGCGCCCCAGGACAGCAGGCTCCAGAAGATCAAGGTCCGCACGCTGCGGCGCTCGGCATACAGGGCACCGGGGATCTGGAACAGGAAGTAGCCGAGGAAGAACGTCGCTCCGATGAGGGCTGCCACCCCACCGGTGATGTCGAGGTCCTCCTTCATCCCGCCCGCGACGGCGATCGAGTAGTTCGACCGGTCGAGGTAGGCGAGGCTGTAGGTGATGAAGACGATCGGCAACAGGCGCGCCCACCGCTGACGTCCCATGACGGCGCCCGGGGAGACCCCCGGTGTCGTCCCGGCCGTACTGGTCATGACGTCCTCCTTCCGGACTGGCTGGCTTCCAGCGACCTCGACTCGTGCCGGCCGCGTGAACCGGACACCGGACGGTGAGTCACTCTGCCGCTATCTGACATGATCGGCAAGGCGCCAGGGCTGGTCACGACCCGGCGCGGCCGACCCGGTCCGCGCGACGCTTCCCGGCGCGGCCGACCCGGTCCGCGCGACGCTTCCCGGTGCGGCCGACCCGGTCCGAGCGACGCTTCCCGGCGCGGCCGACCCGGTCCGAGCGACGCTTCCCAGCGCGGCCGGGGCGTCCGGGTAACGGTGGTCGGCGAACGTCACCGCAGCCGTCTTTGTCGCTGTCGTCAGTATCGGCATCCGCGGCTGGTCGCTGACCATCGTCGCTGAGCCCTGCACGGCCCTGACCACCCGGTCGCGCAGCGCGCGACTGGTGCCACGGCTGGAAGCGTTCACGAGTGCTCCTCCCTCAGGCCCAGCGAGCCGGGCGCGATCACAAAAGGTGGGCGAGGACCTAGGGCCCTCAGTGCATGGGCGTGGCGGGATCGTCGGCGAGCCGCTTCGTCGACTCGAGCAGCACCGCGTGCACGAACGCCTGGGGGAGGTTGCCGCGCAGCTGGCGCTGCTCGATGTCGAACTCCTCGGTGAACAGCCCCGGGGGCCCGCAGGCGGCCCGGTTGCGCTCGAAGCGGCGCATCGCCTCGGTCTGCTCGCCCTGCTGGTGGGCGGCCATGGCCATGTGGAAACCGCACAGGGTGAAGGCCCCCTCCGCGTCGGCGAGCGGCCGCCCGTCGTGGCGGAACCGGTAGACGTACCCCTTCCGGCCCAGCTCGGCGCGGACCGCCTCCACGGTGGCGACGCTGCGCGGGTCACCCGGTGGGATGGCCCCGCGCAGGGCGGGGAGCAGCAGCGAGGCGTCGACACGCTCGTCGCTGGGGCTGCGCTGCCAGCGGCCGGACGGGTGCAGGCCGTCCGCCGCCGTCTCGGAGACGATCCGGTCGGCGAGGGCGCGCCAGGCAGCGCCCTGGGCGGCGGGGTCGACGGCCCCGGCGGCACGCAGACCGGCGGCGCAGATCAGCCGGGAGTGGGTCCAGTTCTCCGGCTCGAGCTCCCAGATGCCCGCGTCCGGTTCGGTCCAGCGGCTCTCGATGGCAGCGACGCAGGTCTCCACGGCGTTCCAGTCGCCCACGTCCAGCCGGTCCAGTCTCGCGCCGGCAGCGAAC
>JBPCOG010000380.1:0-7647 GCA_051000455.1 Lapillicoccus sp.
GCGCCGACCACCCCGCCGCCCGCGCCGACCACCCCGCCGCCCGCGCCGACCACCCCGCCACCGGCGCAGACCACCCCGCCGCCGGCGCCGGTGCAGACGGTCAACATCCAGGCCAAGGACTTCGTGGGCAAGCAGCTGACCCAGATCGCCCCGGAGCTGGCGTCCCTGGGCTTCACGACCCTCCGGGTCCAACAGGTGCCCGGCAAGGAGCCGCGCGGCACCGTGACCAGCATCAGCCCGACCGGCCTGGTGACGACGAACACCCCGCTGCTCGCCACCGTCTCGGACGGGTCGGGCACGCCTCCCACGAAGACCAAGGGAGCCGGGGGTGGCTGACCAGGAGGGCGCCAGGAGCGCGACGCACACCCCTGGCCTGCTCGGCGGCCGGTACGAGGTGGCTGAGCTCATCGGCCGTGGCGGGATGGCCGAGGTACACCTCGGGCACGACACCCGGCTCGGTCGCCCCGTGGCGATCAAGATGCTGCGCTCCGACCTCGCGCGAGACCTCGGCTTCCTGACCCGGTTCCGGCGTGAGGCCCAGGCCGCGGCCGGCCTCAACCACCCCTCGATCGTCGCGATCTTCGACTCGGGCGAGGACGTCGCTACTGAGGCCGGCGGCGGCTCGACACCGGTGCCGTACATCGTCATGGAGGTCGTCGAGGGAAGGACCCTGCGGGAGGAGCTCAACACCCGCACCGTGCTGCCCTCGGACGAGGCAGCCCGGATCACCGAGGGGGTCCTCGGGGCGCTGGCCTACAGCCACCGGATGGGCATCGTGCACCGCGACGTCAAGCCCGCCAACGTCATGATCTCCGCCGACGGTGACATCAAGGTGATGGACTTCGGGATCGCGCGAGCCATCGCGGACACCGCAGCCACCATGACCCAGTCCCAGGCAGTCATCGGCACTGCTCAGTACCTCTCCCCGGAGCAGGCGCAGGGCAAGAACGTCGACGCCCGTTCCGACCTCTACTCCACGGGCTGTCTGCTCTTCGAGCTGCTCACCGGGCGGCCGCCGTTCACCGGGGACTCCCCGGTCTCGATCGCCTACCAGCACGTGCGTGAGCAACCGCCGGCCCCCTCCTCCCTCAACCACGAGGTCCCCCCCGAGCTGGACGCGGTCGTCCTCCACGCGCTCGTCAAGGACCGTGACGGGCGCTACCAGAGTGCCGAGGAGTTCCGTGCCGACGTCGCCGCGGCCCGGGCGGGGCGCTCCCCCAGCGCCGCCGCCGCCGGGTCGGCCGCCACCTCCCGGCTGTCCGTGGCCGGGCCGGGTGGCCCGTGGCCCACGTCGGACGACCGGGGCAACACCGCAGCACTGCCCGCCATCGGGTACGACCCGGAGGGGGAGCCCCGCAAGCGGCGCGGGCCGGCATACGTCCTCCTCGCCCTCGCCTGCATCGCGGCGATCGCCCTGGTCGTCCTCGCTGGCAAGAGCCTGCTTCAGCAGAAGCCCCAGGCGGACCTCGTCAGCGTCCCCAACGTGGTCGGTCAACAGGTGGACGCCGCTCGCCGGGTGATGGTCGACCGCGGCCTCGTGCCGCAGTTCAACAACGTCTCCAACGCGGTCGCGCCGCAGGGGGAGGTCACCGACCAGGCGCCGGAACGGGACAGCAGGGTGACGACTGGCACCACCGTGCAGATCAGCGTCTCGTCCGGCCCGGGGCAGGCGCCCGTGCCGAACGTGGCCGGCTCCACCCAGGACACGGCCAGGACAACCCTGCAGCTCGCGGGGTTCGACGTGCAGGCAGTCCAGCTCGTCGACGAGAACTCCCAGCAGAAGGACAAGGTCATCGGGACCGACCCCGGCGCCGGCACGGTGGTCCCGATCACGACGAAGATCACCCTTCGGGTGGCGAGCGGCAAGGTGAAGGTGCCGGCGCTGGTGGGCCGGGACCGGTCTGTCGCGACCGTGACCCTGAGCCAGCTCGGGCTGCTCGCTGACTACACGGACGTCGAGACCCCCCAGGCGGTCGACGGCTCCGTGCTCGAGCAGACCCCCCCGGGCGACACGGTGGTGGACGTCGGCAGCCGCGTGGCGGTGAAGGTCGCCAAGAAGCCCGCCCTCCCGCCCGTCACGATCACGGTCACCCCGGCACCCCCGCCACCACCCCGCACGACCACCCCGCCGCCGCCCACGCCGACACCGTCATCCACCACGACCGCGCCGCCCACCACGACCACCCCCCCTCCAGTGACCACGACCACCCCCCCTCCGGTGACCACGACCGCGCCGCCGCCCACAACGACCGCGCCGCCGCCCACAACGACCGCGACGCCGCCCACCACTCCGGCACCGACCACGACCACCCGTCCCTAGGGGACGTCCCGGCAGTCCCTACGGGGAGGCCGCCCCGGCCCCGTGGACGAGGGGACTCAGACCGACGGAGCGCTCGAGTGCGTCCGCCAGCCCACACGTGAGCAGCCAGTTCGCCAGGACCCGGTGTCCCCCTTCGGTGAGGACGCTCTCGGGGTGGAACTGCACGCCGTGCAGCGGCAGCTCGGCGTGGCGGACCGCCATGATGATCCCCGAGGTGGTGCGGGCGTTGACGACCAGCTCGTCACCCACGGTGTCCGGGTCGATGGTCAGGGAGTGGTAGCGCGTCGCCGTGAACGGGTCCGGCAGACCCTCGAGCACCCCGGAGGCGTCGTGGCTGATCCGCGAGGTCTTGCCGTGCAGCAGCTCCGGGGCACGGCCGACGCTGGCACCCATGACGACCCCGAGCGCCTGGTGACCGAGACACACCCCGAGCATCGGCTGGCGCCGCTCGGCGCACCCTTCGATCATCGCCAGCGACACCCCCGCGTCCTCCGGCGTGCCGGGACCCGGGGAGACGAGGACCCCGTCGAAGTCCGCCGCGTCGGCGGGGCTGACCGCGTCGTTGCGCACCACGTGGCAGTCTGCGCCCAGCTGCTGCAGGTACCCGACGATGGTGAAGACGAAGCTGTCGTAGTTGTCGACGACAAGGATCCGCACGCCCGCTCCCGTGCCCGGACCGCCGCCCGCACCGGTGCCGGTCGCGCTGCTCATGGTGTCCGTCCCGGGGACCCGGTGGCGGTCGTGGCGGTCGACGAGGGGACCACGGTCACGTCCTCGTAGGGCAGGTAGGGCGTGAGCCGGGGGAACACCCAGAGGAAGAGCCAGGCCGTGACGGCAAGGAAGAGCAGCGCGGCCTGCGCGGCCTTGGCGAGGCGGTTCCCGGGCAGCCGGCGCCAGAGGGCGGCATACACCCTCAGGCCGTCTTGCGCGGGTCGGCGAGCAGGTCGGGTGGCAGCCCCTCGCTGCGGGGGATCCTGCGCTCGAACGCCGCGAACACGATGTAGCGCTCGGTCGAGCCGTACCGGGGGTTGCAGGAGGTGAGGGTCAACCACGGCCGGCTCGGCTGGACGCCCGGCTGCTGTGGCTCGGGGGCCAGCACGTCGACGGCGGTCGGAGCGACGATCTGGTAGCGCTGGGCGCGGTAGACGAAGTACGCCTCCTGGGTCTCGATGACCATCACGTCACCGACCCTGATGGCATCGATGTCGATGAGCGGGTTCCCGTGTCCGGCCCGGTGCCCGGCGATGGCGACGTTGCCGACCTCTCCCGGCATCTGCGTCTCGCTGTAGTGCCCCAGCCCCTTGGCCAAGACGTCCAGGCCCACCCCCTGGTAGACCGGCTTGGCCCAGGTGGGACCGCCGAGGCGGGGGATGCGCACGATCCCGAAGACCGCGCCGTCCGCGAGCGGTGGTGCCGCCGGTGGTGCCGCGCCTGGGCCTGTCGGGCCCGTCGGGCTCGACGGGCCGACCACCGGGCTCGTCGGACTCCCCTCGGCGGGACTGGCCGGGCTCGACGGGCTCGACGGGCTGGCCGGGCTCGATGGGCTCGACGGACTGGCCGGGCTGGACGTGCCGGCCGCCACGGGCGCAGCGAACTGCTTCTCGAGCGCCTGGACCGTCCCCGCCTGCCGGTTCCCCTCGACGAGCGCGACGAAGCCGAGCTGCCAGACGACGAAGAGGATGAGCACCACCCCGGCCGTGACGAAGATCTCGCCCAGCACCCCGACGAACGACCGGAGACCCCTCACGGCGAGGCCGTGGCCAGTTGCATGTTCACCACGCCAGCGTATGCCGGGAATGTCCCCTCCGCCGACGCCGTCACCCGGTAGCCGAGCCCCACGGCGTCAACCCACTCCCGGTAGACCCGAACCTGCGGGTCGGCGGCGAGGGAGCCCTGCAGGCGCCCGGCGTCCCCGATGGCCTTGATGACGTAGGGCGGGGAGTAGACCCGGCCCTGCAGGATGAGGGTGTTGCCCACGCACCGGACGGCGGACGTCGCGATGACGCGCTGGTCCTGGATCATCATCGCCTCGGCTCCCCCCGCCCAGAGCGCGTTGACGACCGCCTGGACGTCCTGCTGGTGGACGACGATGTCATCGGGAACGTACGGCTTCGGCAGGGAGGCCGGGTCGCGGTGGGCGTCGTCGAGCGAGACGCTGACGAACGGGCCGCGGACCGCCGCGGTCCCGACGCCCGGCGCCAGCGCGCCGGCCTGGTCGGTGAGCCCCTTCAGCTGCTGGCTTCCCGGCGTGCCGAGCGCGGTGAGCGAGTCGACCTCGCCCTGCAGGTGCTGGGCACGCTGCGCCTTCCCGGCGACCTCGCCGCTCTGTGCCCGGACCAGGCTGGGCAGGTCCCGGGCCGGAGAGCGGATCTCGGTGCCCTGGGCGATCTGGAAGCTCGTGGCGAAGAGCAAGCCGGCCAGGGCGCCGACGACGGGCAGCACGACGGACCAGCGCGAGGGCCGGTACCCGAACCAGGCACGCGGCATACCGGGCATGTCGGCCGTTCCTTCCTCGTCGCAAGCGGGGGCGTCAGCAACTACGCTAAGCCCACAGCGCCCAGAGCAAGGAGTCCCCGTGCCGGAGTCAAGAGGCCGCCAGAAGTCGAGCTACACCGCGCCGCCAAGGGCGAGCAGCGCGCCGGCACCGAACCCGACGTGGTGGGTCCCCGTCCTCGTCACCCTGCTCCTGCTGGGCCTGCTGTGGATCGTCGTCTTCTACGTGACCCAGGGCGCGTTCCCGATCGCCAGGTTCGGGTACGGCAACCTCGCGGCCGGGTTCGCCCTGCTGCTCGGTGGCTTTGCCATGGCCATGCGCTGGCGCTGACTTGTGCACAGGGTTGTCCCCAGACTGGGGACAAACGACAGCGCTGTAACTTGGTCCGCTCAGCGGTAGCCGTCCGGGACGCCGAGGTACTTCAGCGCGACGACGACGAGCAGGAGCACCAGCACGAGGCCCATCGCGGGCAGGTGCCACCGGCGCCGGGACGGTCCGGCGAGGGCGGCCATCGCGCCGGCGCAGGCCAGACCTGACAGGAAGCCGCCGAGGTGGGCCTGCCAGGAGATCCCCGGGTAGATGAAGCCGAAGGCCGCGTTGGCCGCCACGACGAGGTAGATGCCGGTGGAGGACCGCCCGAGGTGCCGGTTGAGCAGCAGCAACGCCCCGAAGAGGCCGAAGACGGCCCCGGATGCCCCGACCACCCCGGTGAACCACCCGGCATGCTGCGCGATCGCCTGGTTGGTGGTGTCGCTCGACCCGGGGGGGCTGGCCAGCAGCACGACGCCGACGGACCCACCGATCGCGCAGACGAGGTACATCACGACGAAGCGCAGCCGGCCGAGGAGGGCCTCGATGTAGGGCCCGATCTGCCACAGCACGAGCATGTTGAGCCCGATGTGCAGGGGCATCTCGCGCGAGTGCAGGAAGGCCGCGGTGACCGCCCGCCACGGCTCGTGCCACCCCACGGCCGGGCCGAAGGCCAAGTCGTCAACGATCTCCGGCCGCACCAGCTCCCCAAGGTAGACCAGCACGCAGAGTCCGATGATGACCTTGGTGGCCAGCGCGTTGCCGCCGGTGGCGCGGCCGCCGAACACGGTCGTCGCCTGACGGGCGGTCCGGGCCTGGTCCTTGACGCAGTCGACGCACTGGATGCCTACCGCGGCGGGCCGCTGACAGTCCGGACAGGCAGGGCGCCCGCAGCGCTGGCAGCGCACGTAGGACTCGCGGTCGGGGTGCCGCGGGCACACCGACAGCTGCTGGGAGTCGGTGGGCTGGCTCATGGCTCGACCGGTGGCGGGACGTCGGGTCGGACTCTGGGCGCGACGATCCGCGCTCAGTCCTCGTCCACCGAGACGCTGTCGATGACGACCGGCTCGACCGGCCGGTCGCTGCGGTCGGTGGACACACCCGCGATCTTGTCGACGACCTCCCGGCTCGGTCCGTCGGCCACCTCACCGAAGATCGTGTGCTTGCCCTGCAGGTAGGTGGGGGTGCCGACGGTGATGAAGAACTGCGAGCCGTTGGTGCCGCGGCCCCGGGGCTTGCCGGCGTTGGCCATGGCGAGCAGGTAGGGCTTGGTGAAGGTCTTGTCGGGGTGTGGCTCGTCGTCGAAGGTGAAACCCGGGCCACCCACGCCCTTCCCCACCGGGCAGCCACCCTGGATCATGAAGCCGGGGATCACCCGGTGGAAGGTCAGGCCGTCGTAGAACGGTGTCGGGTTGGTGCGCCCTGCGTCGTCGGCGTACTCCTTGCTGCCCGTCGCCAGCCCGACGAAGTTCTCGACGGTCCTGGGTGCCTCGTCGGGGAAGAGGGTGACGAGGATGTCGCCGTGGTTGGTGTGCAGGGTCGCCTTCATGCCGCCATCCTCGCACGGCATACCGGCCGCCCAGGAACCCGGGCGCAGTGCCCTGGTGCCCGGACCCGGAGGCCGGCGAGGAGCGTCCGTCCAGGCGACAAGGTATGCCGCACTCCGGAAACAGGGCAGGATGGGCCACGGGCAAGGACAGACCTGGACGGCTGCGAACAGACCCGATCGGGGTCAACACAAGGAGGACTCGTGTTCGGAACGTACAAGAAGCAGGGGACGGCGCTCGCTGACCGGCTGGCGGATCTCCGGGACAGGGTCGCCCCAGCGGCGGCCAAGGGGGCCGGGGCGGCCAGGGGCGTCGCTCCGGCCGCGCTGGGCAAGGCCGCCGACGTCGCGGCGTCCGCCCTCGACAAGGCCGGGCCGAGGGTGGGGAGCGCCCGGGGGTGGGCCAAGCCACACGTGGAGCAGGCGGTCGAGGTCGCCGGGCCGAAGGTGCAGCAGGCCGTGGAGAGCATCGCCCCCAAGGTGGACGCGACACGCGACACCATCGTGGAGGAGTGGCTCCCGAAGCTCTCGGCAGCCATCGCGGCCACGGTCGCGGCGTCGGCCGCGGCCAAGGACCAGGCCGTCGAGGTGGCCGAGCGCGCCCCGCAGGCTCTCTCGGTCATGAAGGGCCAGGCCGTCGCCAGGCCCCGTCGCCGACCGGGGCGCGTGCTCCTCGGGTTCGCCGTGCTGGCCGCCGCCGCGGTCGCGGTGGCCACCGTCATCAGGCGCAGGGCACCCAAGGACGACCCGTGGGCGACCCCGCTGTCCGACCCGTACGTGCCGCCGTCCTCGGCTCGCCCGTCGCCGGTCGCATCCGTCAAAGACAGGGCCGCCGAGCTCGCCGCGAGCGCCAAGGAGAAGGCGGCTGACGTGGCCGAGGTGACCAGGGAGAAGGCCACCGAAGTCGCCGGCGCCGCCAAGGAGAAGGCCACGGACCTCGCCGGCGCGACCCGGGAGAAGGCGGTCGAGGTGGCCGGC
>JBPCOG010000383.1:0-2131 GCA_051000455.1 Lapillicoccus sp.
GCTTCGGCGGCAACATGGACACCCCCCAGATGCGTGCCGGCGCCACCGTCTTCCTCGGCGTCAACGTCGAGGGGGCGATGTTCTCGATCGGCGACGGGCACTACCGGCAGGGCGAGGGCGAGGCCTGTGGCACGGCGGTCGAGGGCGCCATGACCACCACCCTCATCGTCGATCTCATCAAGGGCGCAGCCCCCGCCTGGCCGCGGGTCGAGGACGACACCCACTGGATGGCGATCGGGTCGAGCCGGCCCATGGAGGACTCCTGGCGGATCGCCAACGCCGAGATGGTCCGCTGGGTCGGCGAGATCTACGGACTGCACCGCATGGACGCCTACCAGCTGCTGTCCCAGGTGGCGCAGGTCCCGGTGGCCAACGTCGTCGACGCCAACTACAGCGTCGTCGTCAAGGCTGCAAAGGCGCTGCTACCAGCGGCCCGCGCCTTCGACGGCATACATGAGGACCTGCGTGCCCGGGCCCGCTCGCTCGGTGCCCACTGAGCATCCCGGACACGACGAGGCGGAGGACACCATGGACCTTGGGCTGACCGGCAGGCGAGTGCTCGTCACCGGCGGGACACGCGGCATCGGCCGGGCGATCGTCACCGCGTTCCTCGACGAGGGAGCCGCCGTCGGGTTCTGTGCCCGACGCCGGGAGGAGGTCGAGGCGACCGAGGAGGCGCTGCGCGGCCGGGGCCCGGTCGCGGGGTCGGTCGTCGACGTGGGCGACGGGCCGGCGCTGGCAACCTGGGTCGAGCAGTCGGCCGAACGCCTCGGCGGCCTCGACGTGGTGGTCGCCAACGTCAGCGCGCTGGCCATCCCCGACACCGAGGAGAACTGGCAGGCCAGCCTCAACGTCGACCTCATGCACACGGTGCGACTGGTGACGGCGGCCCTTCCGCACCTCGAGCGCAGCGACGCTGCGGCGGTCGTCGCCATCTCGAGTGTGTCCGGGCGCGAGTCCGACTTCGCCGCCGGGCCCTACGGCACAGCCAAGACCGCCATCGTCGGGTACATCCACGGCCTGGCGCTGCAGCTGGCCGGGAAGGGCATCCGCGCCAACACCGTCTCCCCGGGCAACACCTACTTCGAGGGCGGGGTCTGGTCGGGCATCGAGACGGGC
The DNA here is from genome assembly GCA_051000455.1 of Lapillicoccus sp. GTDB lineage: Bacteria > Actinomycetota > Actinomycetes > Actinomycetales > Dermatophilaceae > JBPCOG01. Next base: position 1,120 of record JBPCOG010000383.1, read on the forward strand.
GACCCCGACCTGTTCCGCACGGCCGTCGGGCTCAACCCCACGGGCCACATGGGCAGCTGCGAGGAGATCGCGCGCCCCGTCGTCTTCCTCGCCAGCACGGCGGCCAGCAGGGTCAGCGGTACCAACCTCGTGGTCGACGGTGCCCTGACCCGCGGGATCCAGCTCTGAGGACCCTGACGGTGCGCCAGCGGCGTACATTTGACCGGTCGTCGTCGGCGGCGCTGGGCGGGAGGTGTCGTGCGCATCCTGTTCTCCTCGACCTGGGGCTACGGGCACGTCTTTCCGATGGTGCCCCTCGCCCGGGCGGCCCGGGACGCCGGTCACGAGGTCCTGTGGGCGACCAACGAGCCGTCGTGCCACCTCGTGGCGGGTGCGGGGCTGGACGTCGTCGCGGCGGGGCTGGACACCGAGGGAGTCCAGGATGTCAAGCAGCGGCTGCGGACGGGGCTGCAGGGCCGGCGACCTGAGAGCCGGGCCGCGTTCGCCTTCCCCCACATGTTCGGTCAATGGGCGACCCCACCGATGGCGACCGACCTGCTCCCGCTGGCCCGCGACTGGAGTCCTGACCTGATGGTGCACGAGGCCGCCGAGCTGGCCTAGCCGCTGGTGGGAGCGGTCCTCGACGTCCAGAGCGTCACGCACTCCTTCGGGGGCGCCGTGCCGGCGGCGTTCCTGGTCGAGGCGGGCGACCTGCTGTCCGCGCTGTGGACGGGCCACGGCCTCGAGCCGCAGCCCCACGCCGGGTCGTTCACCTGCGCCTACCTCGACATCTGCCCCACGTCGGTGCAGACGCAGCCACTGGACCACATCGCGACGCGGCAGCCGTTGCGCCCCGTGCCGGACACGGGGGAGGCGTCCGACGCCCTCCCTGCCATCGTCCAGGACACCGACCGCACGCCGTTGGTCTACCTGACGCTCGGCACGGTAGACAACCACCGGCCGGTGCTCTCCGCCGCGGTGCAGGGCCTCGCCGGTCTCGATGCCCGGGTCCTGGTCGCCGTCGGACCCGACG
>JBPCOG010000331.1:0-4326 GCA_051000455.1 Lapillicoccus sp.
CGCCCATGGAATAGGTTCTGACCCATGTCACGCCCGCACGCCGCCGCCGTCGTCGAGGATGCCTGGCACCGGCAGCTCGACCGCGGCCTGCGCCGCCGCGGCTGGCAGAACCGGGTGATCACCCACACCGGCTACGGCTCGACGGAGTTCGTCCGGGTCTTCGCCCGGGTGCTGCTGGCGCGCAAGCACGACGAGCCGGACGAGCCGCGCCAGGACATCACCTACGGGGGCCTGCGCTCACCGGGTGGCGGCGCGCGCGGCTGGCGCGCATTCGTGCTGGCGCCGGCGATGGGGGTGCCGGTCACGGTCCGGGTGGGGAACCACGTGGCGCACGGTCGCAGTGACCGGAGCGGGCACGTCGACCTCGCCTTCCGTGGGCACGCTCTGCCCACCGGCTGGCACGAGGTCACCGTCGGCGCCCAGCACGCCGAGCCCGTGCAGGCCAGCGTCTTCATCGTCGGCGAGGACGTGCGGTACGGCCTCATCAGCGACATCGACGACACGGTCATCTCGACCTCCCTGCCACGGGTGATGATCGCCGCCTGGAACACCTTCGTCCGGCACGAGGGCGCGCGCCACGTCGTGCCGGGCATGGCGCCGATGTACCGCGCGCTGCTCGGAGGTCGCCCCGGGGCGCCGATCGTGTACGTCTCGACCGGGGCGTGGAACACCGCGCCGACGCTGACCCGGTTCCTCAAGAGCCACGGCTACCCGCTGGGGCCGTTGCTGCTCACCGACTGGGGGCCGACGAACACCGGCTGGTTCCGCAGCGGCCAGGAGCACAAGCGCGCCTGCCTGGACCGGCTGGCCCGGGACTTCCCCCACATCCAGTGGCTGCTCGTCGGTGACGACGGTCAGCACGACCCGAAGATCTACCAGGACTTCGCCGCTGCCCGCCCGGAGCTCGTCGAGGCCATCGCCATCCGGCAGCTGACGGCCACCGAGCAGGTCCTCTCGCACGGCCTGCCGGTCTCCAACGAGGAGCTGACCACCCGCAACCGCAACAACCGCGAGGTCCCCGTCTACTACGCCCCGGACGGCTACGGGCTCCTCGGGATCCTGCGGCGCGCGGGCAAGGACGTGCCCGGTGGTGCCCCGGCAGCCACGGAGCGGGTCAGCGACACGGTGGACCCGTCCGAGGCCGCAGGCCGTGCCTGAGCTGCCGGAGGTCCAGGCGCTCGTCGACTTCCTCGCGGTGCGTCTCGCCGGCCTCGCCGTCACCGGCGTCGAGCTCGGGTCCGTCTCGGTCCTGAAGACCTACGACCCGCCGCCCGAGGCCGTGCGCGGGTCCCCCGTCGACTCGGTCCGCCGGCACGGGAAGTTCCTCGACCTCGACCTCGACGGGACCCACCTCGTCTTCCACCTCGCCCGGGCCGGCTGGCTGCGTTGGTCCGAGGCCATGCCCCCGACGACCCTGCGCCCCGGCAAGTCGCCCATCGCGCTGCGGGTCCGGCTCTCGGACGGGTCCGGCTTCGACCTCACCGAGGCCGGGACGAAGAAGTCACTCGCGGCATACCTCGTTCACGACCTGGCCGAGGTGCCGGGCATCGCGCGCCTCGGTCCGGACCCCATGGCACCGGACTTCACGCTCGAGGACTTCGCCGGCATGCTCGCGGGACGGCGCACGCAGATCAAGGGGCTGCTGCGCGAGCAGGAGTTCCTCGCCGGGGTCGGCAACGCCTACTCGGACGAGATCCTGCACGTGGCCCGCCTCTCGCCGTTCGCGGTGGCTGCGAGCCTGCGGAGCGCCGACGTCGAGCGGCTGTATGCCGCGTTGCGGGACACCCTTGCGGGCGCGGTCGTCGCGGCGTCGGGCAAGCCAGCGGCCGAGCTGAAGGACGCGAAGCGGGCGGGGATGAGGGTGCACGGCCGCACCGGGCAGACGTGCCCCGCCTGCGGCGATGTCGTGCGTGAGGTGTCCTTCGCCGACTCCTCCCTGCAGTACTGCGCGACCTGCCAGACCGGCGGGAAACCGCTGGCCGACCGTCGCATGTCCCGGCTGCTCAAGTGAGGGCCGACCCCTCGCCCGCGTCCGCGCCGGGAGTGGGAGGATGCGGGGATGAGCGACCAGCCCCAGATCAGGCCGGCGGACCTTGCCGACGACGCCGTCATCCTCGACGTTCGCGAGCCGGACGAGTGGGCGCTCGGGCACGCGGGCAACGCCGTGCACATCCCCCTGGGTGACCTCCCGGCGCGGCTAGCGGACCTGCCCGAGCCGGGTGCCGGCCCCCTCGCGGTCACCTGCCGGGGAGGCGGTCGGTCGTCGAAGGCCGTGGCGTGGCTGACCCAGCAGGGCTTCGACGTCGCCAACCTCGACGGTGGCATGTTGGCCTGGCAGGCCGCCGGCAAGCGCCTCGTCGCGGAGGGGGACAACCGGCCCGGCGTCAAGTGAGCCAGCAGGCGCTGACGATCCTCTCGATGCTGTTCCCGACGTCGCCTACGGCCACGTCGGGAACAGCTCAGCGGTCTTCCCGCTCCAACGGCTCGGTCACGAGGTGTGGCCGGTCCCGACCGTGAGTTTCTCGAACCACACCGGTTACGGCACGTGGCGCGGCCGGGTGCTCGACCCGCAGGAGGTCGCCGGCGTCGTCACCGGCATCGAGGAGCGCGGCGTCTTCGGGCAGTGCGACGCGGTGCTGTCCGGTTACCTCGGTGCTGCGCAGGTCGGCGCCGTCGTTCTCGACGCGGTGCGCCGGGTGAAGGCGGCCAACCCGGCTGCGGTCTTCTGCTGCGACCCGGTGATGGGGGACGTGGACCAGGGTCTCTACGTCCGCCACGGCATCCCGGAGTTCCTGCGGGACGAGGCCGTCCCACAGGCCGACATCCTGACACCGAACCAGTTCGAGCTGGGGCTCCTCACGGGCTCCACCGTGGTCACGACGGACGACCTGCTGGCAGCCGTCGGCCGGCTCCGGCAGGCAGGTCCACGGACGGTGCTGGTCACGAGCGTCCGGACCCGCGAGACCCCGACCGGCTCGATCGGGATGGTCGCCGTCAGTGACGACGGGGCCTGGGCGGTCAGCACGCCGCTGCTGCCGCTTGCGGTGAACGGGGCGGGTGACCTCACCGCGGCGCTCTTCCTCGCGCACACGATGACCGCGTCACCGCGCGTTGCGCTCTCCCGCACCGCAGCCAGCGTGCATGCCGTCCTTGAGGCCACCCACAGGGGTGGGCACCCCGAGATCCAGATCGTCGCCGCCCAGGAGGCCATCGCCCGCCCGGACGAGCGCTTCGAGGTTCGCGCGCTCGCGTGAGGGGTGACCGAGGCCGACACGGCATACCGGCAGGAGTCGAGCTCCGCCCGCCGCGCTGACAACGCGAACGTAGGACGGATCGACTCGGGCGGCCGAGCCGAGCAGCCTCGAGGCGAGGGCGCGTGTCCGACGGCACAACCCTGCGCAGGGTGCGGGGGGGGGGCGGGATCGTAGGCTTGCTTGTCCCCGCTCCGGAAGAGGCTTGTCCGGGGGCGGGAGGGGCGCGCCGGCGGCCCTGCTCAGGCCGTGAGGCGGATCCCGGCGGGCACCGGGTTCTGCGTCGCCCGAGCGCCGTCGACCAACCGCCGGATCGGGGAGACGACCATGGAGTGTGAGTTCAGTGGCGAAGTCTGGCATTGGCGTGGTCCGTCGCCCTACCACTTCATGAGCGTCCCCCCGGACGACGCGGACGCCATCCATTCAGTGGCCAGCTCGGTCACCTACGGGTGGGGCGTCATCCCTGTCCGCGTCCGCGTCGGGGGCACCACGTGGCGCACGTCGCTCTTCCCGAAGGACGGGGGCTACGTGCTGCCCATCCGAGACTCCGCCAGGCGCGCGGAGGGGATCCAGCTCGGCGACACGATCTTCGTTCACTGAAGGTTCTCGGCAACTGAGGCGGACCTGGGTCATGTGTACAGGCAGAACGGGTGCCCGGGCGGGATCCAGGAGAACCCGCACGTTGTCCTGTGGCTGGTGGTCGGGCAGCTCGGCACCCAGCCTCATTGCGTGGGCGGTTGCCTCCTGAAGGGCAGAGACCTCGAAGTCCAGGTGGACCATCATCTGGTGGCGCCCCGTGGCGGCGGGCCACGGGACGCACGTAGGTGCTCTCGCCCAGCACCCTCACCCTCAGGCCCCACCACCGGCACCTCCTGGGACCTGCCCAGCCGTCGCTCGTGCGCGTGCCCCCATGGTGTCAGCGAAGGCGCACGCAGCGGCCGTGGTCACGCGCGACGGTAGACAGAGACGTGGGCGTCGGTGCCGGTGTACTGCTGCCGCTGCCACCCTCCCCACCGCTGCTCAAGCCGGAGGCCCGCCAGGCGCGCCATGAGGTCGAGCTCGGAGGGCCACGCCA
>JBPCOG010000192.1:0-8073 GCA_051000455.1 Lapillicoccus sp.
GGACTTGCCTGACTTCTTCGACATGGACTGTCGTGGCGACTTGTCGCTCATGCTGGCTCCCTCATCGGCCCCTCGAAGGGCTTCGCTGCGCCCGACACTACGCCATCACCGGGCCCGGCGCTCGGCCTCGGTCCTGACCTCCTCGAGAGAGGCTCGCACGGCCCGCTCCCACCTCCCGGCCACCCTCGCACCCCACTGCTCGCCGACCGCCCAGAGGTCCGTCCCCAGCTCACCGCGGTAGGTGAGGACCGTCGTCCCGTCGACGTCCGCCAGCACGAAGGACTCGACGACATGGGGGACCGGCCCTCGCACCAGCCGGAAGTCGACCCGCTCGGGCGGGGTCAGCCGCACCGTCTCGACGGTGGTCGCGCTGAGCCGCCCGAGGATGGGCTTGTGGTGGGCGGCCAGGAGCAGCCCGTCGCTGCGCTCGAGGACGACGACGTGCTCGCGCATCGCCCGTGAGGGGCGGGGCCGGTAGGGGGCGACGAGCACGGCATACACGGTCTCCCGCGGGGCAGCGAGGGTCATGGTGAGCGGCCCGAGTGGCCGGGTCCGCCGGCCGACGCCGAGGTCGACCGGCACGGCGCCCGTGACGAGGCCCAGGTATGCCGCGGCAGCGCCCACCGCGGCGAGGCCGGCGGCAGCGCCCACGGAGACCGCCCCGCGCCGGGGGGTCAGCAGGGCACAGCGCCGCTCGTGGCGCTCCTGGATCCACCAGAGGGGGGCGCGCCGGCCGGACCGGCGCTCGGGGGCGCGGGACCGGGGGAGGAGGGAGCGGCTGCCGGGGGCCTGGGCGTGGACGACGAGGGGCTGGGCGGCTTGCCTCCCGAAGGGGGCGCGGAGGTGGTCAGCGTCGTGAGCGGCACCGTCCCCGGGGCGGCGATCTGCTTGAACCCGTCGCCGAGAACGAGGTCCACCGACCCGTCGGCCCTGCTGTCGTTGATCGGGACGGCGCCGGCCACGAGGGTCATCACGACCTGGGCAGCCGCCTGGCCGGACACGCCGTACCGCACCTCTGCGGGCTGCGGGACCGTCTTCTTCGACGTGTCGTTGGCGACCGTGCCGACGATGAAGCCCCGGTCCTTGACGACCTTTGCGGTCGCGGTCGCGAGACCGGTGCGCCGCGTGGCGTTGTAGACGTTGACGGTGATCTGCGACGGGGTCGGAAGGCCCGGCACCGCGCTGGTCGTCGGGGTGACACAGGGGGCCGCGGAGACCTTCCCCCCGGTCCTGAAGTAGCGCGACGCGTAGTAGAAGGCACCGGCGAGCAGGGCGACGACGATGAGCAGCGTGATCGCCGTGCGTCGACGCTTGCGGGCCCGGAGGGAGGAGCCGGACTCAACGACGTAGCTCAGGGCTGGTCACCTCCTCGTGGCCGTTGCCGGGGTCCCGTGCGGACACCCAAGGCTAGTCGAGCACGAGGACTCGGGCGTGCAGGGTGGGACGCTGCTGCAGGGCAGCCCGCAGCGCGCGGTGCAGCCCGTCCTCGAGGTAGAGCTCGCCCTCCCACTCGACGACGTGCGCGAACAGGTCTCCGTAGAAGGTGGAGTCGTCGGCCAGCAGCATGGTCAGGTCGAGCTCGCGCTTGGTCGTGATGAGGTCCTGGAGCCGGACCTGCCGGGGTGAGACCCCGGCCCAGTCCCGCTGGGTCAGGGTTGCGTGCTCCGGGTAGGGGCGGTGGTCCCCGACGGCCTTGAAGATCATCGGCGTCAGTGTAGGCGTCGGCCACCGACCCCTTGGGTAACGTTCTGAGCACTAGAGTGCCCCCGTGACCGATCCGAGCACGGCGCAGGACCCGCCTCCCTCCGCGGCCCCCGCGCAGATCGAGCTGATCCGGGCCGGCTACGCGTCCCCGGGGCCGGCGCTGGAGCTCGGCGCCGCCGTCCTGGAGGGCCGCGCCTACCCTGAGGCCGGCGTGCGGATCCCCCTCGCCGTGCTCAACCGTCACGGTCTCGTCGCCGGCGCCACCGGCACCGGCAAGACCAAGACCCTCCAGCTGATGTCGGAGCAGCTCTCGGCCCAGGGGGTGCCGGTCTTCCTCGCCGACATCAAGGGCGACCTGTCGGGCCTGGCCGCTCTCGGAGAGCCCAGCGAGAGGGTCACCGCACGGGCGCAGGACGTGGGCCAGGAATGGGTCCCGACGGCGTACCCCGCGCAGTTCCTGGCCCTCGGAGGGATCGGCAACGGGACCCCGATCCGGGCGACCATGACCTCGTTCGGGCCCATCCTGCTGAGCAAGGTCCTCGGCCTCAACGAGACCCAGGAGTCCAGCCTGGGGCTGGTCTTCCACTACGCCGACCGGGCCGGGCTGGCGCTGCTCGACCTCAAGGACCTGCGGGCCGTCATCGCGTTCCTCACCTCGGACGAGGGCAAGGCGGACCTCAAGGCACTCGGCGGGCTGTCCACCGCGACCGCCGGCGTCATCCTGCGTGAGCTGGTCGGGTTCGAGGACCAGGGCGCGGAGGCGTTCTTCGGGGAGCCGGAGTTCGACACCGCTGACCTGCTGCGCGCCACCCCCGACGGCCGGGGAGTGGTGACGATCCTCGAGCTGCCGTCGGTCCAGGACCGGCCCGCCCTCTTCTCGACGTTCCTCATGTGGCTGCTCGCGGACCTCTTCCACGACCTCCCGGAGATCGGCGACCCCGACCGGCCCAGGCTCGTCTTCTTCTTCGACGAGGCCCACCTGCTCTTCGACGGCGCCTCCAAGGGGTTCCTCGACGCCATCGAGCAGACCGTACGGCTCATCCGGTCCAAGGGCGTGGGCGTCTTCTTCGTGACGCAGTCACCCAAGGACGTGCCCGGCGACGTCCTGGCGCAGCTCGGCAACCGGGTCCAGCACGCCCTGCGGGCCTTCACCCCGGACGACGCCAAGGCCCTCAGGGCAGCGGCCTCGACGTACCCCCGGAGCGACTACGACCTGACCACGCTACTGACCTCCCTCGGCACCGGTGAGGCAGTGGTCACGGTGCTGTCGGATAAGGGGGCGCCGACCCCGGTCGCGTGGACGAGGATGCGCGCGCCGCAGTCACTCATGGCGCCTGCCCCCGAGGCCACCATGCAGCAGCTGGTCGGCTCCTCACCGCTGGCACAGAAGTACGCCGCAGTCCCAGATCGCGAGTCGGCGTACGAGAAGCTCGGAGCCCGTCTTCAGCAGGCGCCGCCGGCGCCCGCGCCCCAGGGGGGCACTCCCGGGACGCCCCAGGATGTCCCGTCGGTCCCCGAGTGGCCGGTTCCACGCGGGCGGGGGCGGGCCCCCCGGCCGGCGCGCACCATCGTCGAGCAGGTGGTCGGGTCCTCCGCGTTCAGGTCCGTACTGCGCTCCGCCGGCGCCGTGGTCGGGCGCGAGATCACCCGCAGCATCTTCGGGACGGCCCGACGTCGCCGGTAGGCGGGCAGGTCAGGTGCCCGGGTCGAGCTCGTCTGCGGGCAGGTCCTCGTCGTCGCCGTCGGCGAAGTAGGTCACCACCTGGATCTCCGGGTTGTCGGCCGTCTGCAGGATGAGCTGGCGCAGCAGGACGACGGTCCCGTCCGGCAGCCGGATCCGCTTGCGGCCACTGCGGTTTGGCTGCGCGTCATGGCGCTCCCACCAGTCCCTGGCCGGTGGGGTGTCCGCGAAGATCGACTCCAGCAGTGAGATGTATGCCGGGTCGTCGGGCCGGCGCGCGTAGTACTCCCGGAAGTGCGCCAGTTGGTCGGCCGCCTCCGCCTGCCAGTCGACGAACAGCTCCCGCGCGGCCGGGTCGCAGAGGTAGTACCTGAGCAGGTTGCGGTCCCTGGCCGGCTTGTTCGCCCAGTCGGCGAACAGCCTGTTCGCGGAGCGGTTGGACGCGAGGATGTCCCACCGGGCGCCCATGACGTAGCTGGGGTTCGGCTCGAGCAGGTCGGTCAGCTCGCCGACCCCGACGTCGATGTCCTCCCGCTGCAGCGGCGTGTGCCGTGTCGTGCCGGCAGCGAGGTCCCGCAGCAGCCGGCGGTCGTTGGCGCTCATCTGCAGCGCCCGGCCGAGGGCGTCGAGGACGGAGCGGGACGGACGCAGGTCACGCCCCCGCTCGATGAACGTGTAGTAGGCGACCGAGATGTTCGCCAGCTCGGCGACCTCCGCCCGGCGCAGCCCCACCCCCTGCCTCCCGCCGGGTCGCCGGATCCCGGCCCGCTCCGGCGCGAGAGCCATCCGGTGGCCTCTCAGGAACTGGCTCAACGACGCCGGCGGCTCCTGCAGCTGCGGGAACTGCGTGCTCATGCCCCCAGTGTGCCAGCGCCGCCGTGCAGCGCGCCCGGGGTCGACCCTGACGGCGTCCCTCGTGGCCTCCCGACGACGCGCAGGGTATGCCGTTAGGTTGGGGACCATGGCAGCGCGTGGCAAGGATCCCTCCACCGAGTCGTCGACGAACGGCGCGCTGTCGACGGTGCCGCCGCTGCTGGTCCGGCTGCGCGGGCTACGGCCCACGTTGTCGCCCGCCGAGGAGCGGGTGGCCGAGCGCGTCCTGGCCGACCCGCGGGCTGCGGCGGCCCTGACGATCAGCGAGCTCGCCGTCGAGGCGGCGACCTCGGAGACGACCGTGCTGCGGTTCTGCAAGCGGCTCGGACTGCCCGGCTACCCGCAGCTGCGGCTCGCCCTGGCCGAGGAGTCCGCCCAGCCCCGCTTCCGCCTGAGCCGGGGGAGCGACATCAGCGCCTCGGACACCATCGACGACATCATCGCCAAGGTCGCCTTCGCCGACGCGAGCGCCGTGGAGGAGACCGCCCAGCAGCTGGACCGCACCGCCCTGAGCGAGGCGGCGCGGACCATCGCGCGGGCCAGGCGGGTGGACATCTACGGCGTCGGGGCCAGCGCGACCGTCGGCCTCGACGCCCAGCAGAAGCTGCACCGCATCGGCGTGCTGGCCTTCGCGTGGAGCGACCCGCACATCGCGCTGACCAGCGCGACCCTGCTCCGCAAGGGGGACGTTGCCATCGGGATCTCGCACTCGGGCACGACGAGCGAGACCATCGAGGCGCTGGGGAAGGCGCGCAGCCAGGGGGCGACGACGATCGCCATCACGAACTTCCCCCTGTCCCGGCTGGTGGACAGCGCCGACCTGGTGCTGACCACAGCGGCCCGTGAGACGACGCTGCGCTCGGGCGCCACGGCCAGCCGGATCGCTGCCCTGACCGTCGTCGACTGCCTCTACATCGCCGTCGCCCAGCGCCACCTCGCGCGCGTCCGCAGGGCTGCCGCCGAGACCCGCGCGGCTGTCTCCGGGCAACGTGTCCACGGACCGAGCCGCTGGTGGGTCGGCCGACCCACCCGCTGTCGCCACTGATTCACCGCGTTGACTGGCGAGGTGGCGGAAACTAACCTCCGCAGGGTGAGCAACGACGTGACCGTGAGCGCACCGACCGAGGACCGCAACCCGGACTCCTTGCGGATCGACACCCTGTCGACCCTCGACGTGCTCCGGCTGCTCAACGCGGAGGACGCCAAGGTCGCGGCGGCCGTCGCGCACGTCCTGCCCGAGCTCGGCCTGCTCGTCGACGCGAGCGTCGACCGGCTGCGGGCCGGTGGCAGCGTCCACTACTTCGGCGCCGGCACGTCGGGACGCCTCGCCGTTCTCGACGCGGCAGAGCTCAGACCGACCTTCAACGCACCGGTGGGCCTCTTCGTGGCCCACCATGCCGGGGGGGTCAAGGCGCTGCTCGACGCGGTCGAGGGCGTCGAGGACAACGCGGGTCTGGGCCGACGAGAGGCCGCCGTGCTGCGGCCCGGGGACGTCGCGGTCGGGCTCAGCGCGTCGGGACGGACCCCGTTCGTCGCCGGTGCGCTGGAGGTGGCCCGCGAGCGCGGTGTCCTCACCGCGCTGGTGACCGCCAACCCATTGGCCGCGCTGGCCCCGCTGGCCGGGCACCTGCTCGCGGTCGAGACCGGCGCAGAGGTCGTCACCGGCTCGACGCGCCTCAAGGCCGGCACCGCGCAGAAGCTCATCCTCAACGCCTTCTCGACGGCGGTCATGGTCCGGCTCGGCCATACCTGGTCCAACCTCATGGTCGACGTCGTCGCCACCAACGCCAAGCTGCGAGGCCGCGTCGTGCGGATCCTCTGCGACGCCACGGGGGTGAGCGAGGACGACGCCCGGGCCGCGCTGGCCCGGACCGACGGCGAGCTGAAACCGGCGCTGCTGACCCTGCTGTCCGGCATACCCGCCGACGAGGCCCGCACCCTGCTGGGGCGGCACGACGGCTCGGTCGCCGCTGCGCTGTCCTCGCTCCGGTCGTCGCCGGCTTGACCCCCCGCACGGCAGGCTGACCGCTCCGCCCATGACGAGCGTGGTGGGAGTCGACATCGGAGGTTCGGGGCTGCGGCTGGTGAGCGTCGTCGACGGGGTCGCGGGCCCGGTCCGGACCGCACCGGGCGCCCGGATCACCCCGGCGGGGATCGACCTCGGGACTCTCCTCGCCGCGGCGTCGGCCTGGGTGGACCGGCCCCCCGACGTGCTCGTCTGGTCCATGCGGGGACTGGTCGGGCTGGCGGACCCGGCCGAGGTCCTGCGCGAGCTGAGGAGCGCCTTCGCCGCCCGACGCACCGTGGTGACCAGCGACGCGGTCAGCTCGCTCGTCGGGGCCCTTGGCGCCGTGCGCCCCGGCGCCGTCCTCGCCGCCGGGACGGGCGCGGTCGCCTTCGGGACGGACTTCGCGGGCACGTGGCGACGGGTCGACGGGTGGGGCCACGTCCTCGGGGACCGGGGTTCCGGCGCCGCGATCGGGCTCGAGGGCCTACGTGCGGCGCTACGCCGCCACGACGGGCTCACCGCTGACGGGTCCGCCCTGCTCGCCGCCGCGCGGGAGCACTTCGGTGACCCCGAGGGATGGCCGCGCCTGGTGATGACCCGCGAGGACGTACCCGCCCTGCTGTCCGGCTTCGCGCCGGCGGTGACCGCGCTCGCCGACACCGACCCGCTCGCCCGCCGGATCTCCCACGACGCCGGGACGGCCCTGGCCGGTTCCCTCGTCGCCGCCGCCCGAGGGGTCGCCGACCCGGTCCTCAGCGCGACCGGCGGGGTCCTCCGCAGTCACCTCGTGCGCGAGGCGTTCGAGGCCGCCCTCGGCCGTGCAGGGGTCCGGGCGCGGGCCCCGGCCGGCGGCTCCCTCGAGGGGGCGCTGATCCTTGGGCAGCGATGCGCCCGGTCCGGGCGCCTGCCGGAGCACCCGGCATACCTGCTGGTCGGCTGACGAGCAGGCAAGGGCCCGCACCCGTTGGGGTCACGGGGGCTCGCAGATCCGGTATGCCGGCTTCGCGCCCGTGACGTCGGCGACGAGGGAGTTGATGAACTGGCCGGCGTCACCGGTCGGCGGGTCGGGAAGCCGGACAACCCCCGTCAGGCCCGGGCTCATCAGCCTGATGACGACCTGGTCGGCCCTGATGTGGTCAGGGGTCGCGACCCGGGTCGAGGGCGGCTTGGCCAGGGTGCGCACGTGCTTCGCCAGCTCCGCGAGGGCCCCCGGGCCGATGGTGCAGGAGCCGGCCGCGGCTGCGCCCTTGCTGGTCACCGTCGTGCGCCCGTCCGCCTCGACCGTCAGCGAGTCGTTGAAGCCGGCGACCCCGCCGCTGCGGGTGACCGTGAGCGGGTAGAGCGGGTCGGTCCGCGCCGAGCTGGTGGGGCTGCCCCCGGAACCGGTGCCCCCGGAGCTGGTGCCCCCGGAGCCGGTGCCGCTCGGGCTCGTCGGCGAGCCGGCCGAGGTCTCCGGGACTGCGGGGGTCCCCGAGCCGTTCGGTCCGCCGCCGGTCCCGGGTGACGGCGACCCGGTGCTCGTCCCGCAGGCGGCGAGCAGGCCGGCGGCGAGCAGGCCGGCGGCGAGCAGGGCGACCGGTCGGCGGGACATGCCCCCATTGTCCCCCGCGGGCCGGCCCCCTGCACGCCCGGCTCGCGGGCCGGTGGCGGCGAAGGACGGGCGTGCGCCTCGAGACAGGGGGCAGGGACGGGCGGGGACAGGGCGGCGGAGGATGGGGGATTTGAACCCCCGAGGGTTTTATCCCAACACGATTTCCAATCGTGCGCACTAGGCCACTATGCGAATCCTCCGTCGGGCAGGGTACCC
>JBPCOG010000083.1:0-10645 GCA_051000455.1 Lapillicoccus sp.
CACCGCGTCGGTGACCGGCCGCGCGACGGGACCTTCGCGGCATACCGGTCGGGGGTCCGGGTCCGGCCGACACCTGACGGGAGCTGCGACCTCACCGCCCACGTCGCGGTCGACTCGTTGCGCCACAACGAGATCCTGACCCAGCGGGATGCGCTCAGGCAGGTGGGCGTGACCGGACACACGCCGGAGCACGGCCGCTCCCGAGTGGACCCCCCGGGCTACCTGAGAGACCTGGCGCGCGCCAGTGCCGAAGCGACCCTCGTCGCGCCGGGCGGCTTCGGCGACTTCCTGTGGGTCGTGGCCCGGGTGGGGCCCTGGTCGCTCGCTGGCCCGGGGAGCCGGTCAGCCCGTCGCGACGAGCAGGCGCTCGTACCCACGCAGCACGAAGGTCGGGCGCCGGCGTGCCTCGACCACCCGCAGGGACGGGAACCGCCCGAGCAGGGCCGCGGAGGAGATCTGCAGCTCGAGCCGGGCGAGCGGCGCCCCGAGGCAGAAGTGGATCCCGGCCCCGAACGCGAGGTGCGGGTTGGGGTCACGCTCCGGCCGAAAAGCGTCCGGTGCCTCGAACACGGCGGGGTCCCGGTTGGCCGCCCCGAGAAGGGCGGCGACCTTCTGTCCCCGCCGGACCGTCACCCCGTCGATGAGCACGTCCCTCGTCGCGGTGCGCTCGAAGAGGTGCAGCGGCGAGTCGTGCCGCAGCATCTCCTCGGCGAGCAGCGCCGGGTCCGCCGCCCGCGCCGCGACGAGGTGCCCACCCCCGAGCAGTGAGGCGAGCCCGTTGCCGAACCCGTTGACGCTCGCCTCGTGCCCGGCGTTGAGCAGCAGGACCACGGTCGCCACGAGCTCGCGCCCCGAGAGCCGGTCACCGGCGTCCCGCGCGGCCACGAGGTCGCTGAGCAGGTCCTCGCCGGGCTCCCGGGCGCGCTCGCGCGCCAGCTCCTCCACGTATGCCGCGAACTCGCCGCCCGCGCGCACCGCGGCGTCCTGCTGCTCCCGGGTGGGGCGCACCTCGTACATCTTCACGATGGCCTGCGACCATGGCCGCAGCACGTGCCGGTCCTGCTCCGGCCAGCGCAGCAGCTCGGCGATGACGAGGACGGGCAGCGGCTCGGCGTAGCACCCGATGACGTCGAAGACGCCGCCCTGCTCGCGCGCCGCGCGCTCACAGGCGTCGAGCAACCCCGCAGCGAGCTGCTCGATGCGCGGGGCCAGCCGGGCGACGTGACCGCGGGCGAAGGCGCCCTGGACGAGACGGCGCAGCCGGGTGTGCTTCGGCGGCTCGCTGTCGAGGATGGAGTCGGCGTGCAGCCAGTTGAACGTCTCCCACTCGTTCCCGGGCTTGGGCGGCGCGAACACGCGGCCCAGTCCGCGCGCCCGGAGCACCTCGTTGCAGGCGGCGTGGCTGGTGGCGACGAACATCCCGAGGCCCCCGTGCCAGGCCAGCGGTGCCCGGTCGCGGACCGCGGCGAGCCTCGGGTAGGGGTCGGCCACGACCCGCGGGTCGGCGAGGTCGAGCAGGTCCGCGGCGTCGAACGTCACGGACCAAGGCTGCCAGAACGGTCCGGGCTACGAGGTGGGATCAGGGCGCGCCCGCAGGGCGCCGCGACAGGGGCCACCGACGGCCAGCGGACTGGGGCAGACTTGCCCCCATGACGACGACGGACCGCCCGCGGGAGCTGACCGTCGGGATGGGCGCCGGCGGTCTCGCGACGGCCGACATGGTCCTCAACATCGGCCCGCAGCACCCGGCCACCCACGGCGTGCTGCGGCTGCGGGTCCTCCTCGACGGGGAGCGGATCGTCAGCGCCGAGCCGATCATCGGCTACATGCACCGCGGCGCCGAGAAGCTCTTCGAGGTCCGGGACTACCGCCAGATCATCGTGCTGGCGAACCGGCACGACTGGCTCTCCGCGTTCGGGAACGAGCTCGGTGTCGTCCTCGGGGCCGAGCACCTGCTCGGGATGGAGGTCCCGGAGCGGGCGGTCTGGGCGCGGACCCTGCTGGCCGAGCTCAACCGGGTGCTCAACCACCTGATGTTCCTCGGCTCCTACCCGCTCGAGCTCGGCGCCATCACCCCGGTCTTCTACTCCTTCCGGGAGCGCGAGGAGCTGCAGGCCGTGATGGAGGAGGCGTCCGGGGGGCGGATGCACTACATGTTCAACCGGGTCGGGGGTCTCAAGGAGGACCTGCCCGCCGGCTGGCTCGGGCGGGTGGAGGTGGCCGTGACCGCGGTCGAGCGCCGCCTTCCCGACCTCGAGGCCATGCTGGTCGGCAACGAGATCCTGCAGGCCAGGACCCGCGGGGTGGGTGTGCTCTCCCGCGACCTCGTCAACGGGTACGGCGTGTCGGGCCCCATCGCGAGGGGCAGCGGCGTCGACATGGACCTGCGCCGGGACGCGCCGTACCTCGCCTACGGCGAGCTCTTCGCCCCGGGCGGTCCCGGGCGGGTCGTCACGAGGCCAGAGGGTGACTGTCTCGCCCGGCTCGAGGTCCTCCTCGAGCAGACGCGGGTCAGCCTGACGCTGGCCAGGCACTGCGTGGAGCGGATGCGCTCGCTGCCTCGCGGACCGATCAACGTCCGGCTGCCGAAGGTTCTCAAGGTCCCGGAGGGCCACCGCTACACCGCCACCGAGAACCCGCTCGGCTTCAACGGCTACTACCTCGTCTCCCGCGGTGAGAAGACGCCGTGGCGGCTCAAGCTGAGGTCGGCGTCGTTCAACAACATCTCCGTCCTCGCCCGGATGCTCCCCGGCCAGCTCATCAGCGACATGGTCGCCATCCTCGGGTCGATGTTCTTCGTCGTCGGTGACGTCGACAAGTAGCGGCAGGCACGGGCCGCCGGTCGACGACCGGGTGGCGCTGACGCTGGCGGCCGTGGTGCTGCTGGTCGCCGGGTGCACTGGTGGCGGAGCCAGCGGGGGCGCAGCCAGCGGGGGCGCAGCCAGCGGGGGCGCAGCCAGCGGCGCCGGCACGACCGCGCGGGTCTCCCTGCGGACAGCCTCCCCCTCGGCGACCGGCGGGGCGACGGGCACGACGGGCACGGGAGGCAGGACGGGCACGGTGGCGGTGACGACCAGCCTCCCGGTGACGCCCACCCCCTCGGCGAGCAGTCCCGCCGGCGTGGACGCGTCGGCCATCCACACGGTGGCCGACCTCCCCGCGGCGTTCGGGTGCACCCCGGCCGTCGCCCCGATCACCCTGCCGGCGAGCGCGGACACTCCTGAGGACCGGATCTGCGTCAGCCGGGTCGCCGGAAACGAGGCGCTCTTCCTCTTCCACCACGCGACGCCGGAGGAGAAGCTGGCCGCGCTCACCGCCGCATCCCGTCTGGCGAAGTACGTCCACGCCGGGCCGAACTGGGTGGCCGGCGGCAGCGTCGACCCCCGGATGGGCGGGGTCGGGGGCGAGGTCTACAGGTAGGCCAATAGCCCAGGACCAGCGTCAGCCCTCCTCGTCGTCCTCGGAGCCGCGCTGGTCGTCACCGAGGCGGCACATCCGCTGGACGAGCAGCCCGCTGCCGGAGAGCAGGATGCCCCCGGCGCAGAGCGCTGCGAGCGGCACCAGCCGGGCCCGTTGCGAGTCGACGTCGACGTCCGGAAGCACGATGAGCACCTGGGCGACGTACCAGCCGAGCACCGCGGCCCCGCACAGTGCGGCGGCCTGGCCGAGGACGAGGACCCGGGCCGCCGCGAGGGGGCCCAGCGGTTTCGTCGCCGAGCCGGCCAGGGAGCGTTTCACCGGCAGCCCCCCGGCATACACGCCGGCCGCCATGAGCGCGAGGAGCAGCAGCCCCGGCCAGCTCGCCATGGGCAGCACGTGCCCGCCACCGGTCCACACACGCAGGACGATCCAGGACAGGCCGCCGACGGCCACGGCGACAACGAGCAGCGCGCGCAGCCGTATGCCGTGCCTGTCGGTCACCACGTCGGGCTCCACGCCGGTCCGGCCCGCACCCCGGAGCCGTCGAGACCGTCCAGCAGCTCGGCCACCCGATGCGCACCGAGCCGGGCCTCGGGGTCGACCACGGCCCACGGCCGCAGCACGAAGGCCCGTTCGCCTGCACGGGGGTGGGGCAGGGTCAGGTCCGCCTCCTCGGAGACGACCTCGCCGGGCTGGCCCGGCTCGCCGTACTGGACCAGGTCGAGGTCGAGCGTCCTCGCGCCCCACCGGAGGTCCCGCTCCCGGCCGTGAAGCGCCTCCACCGCCTGCAGGTGGCCCAGCAGGTCCCGGGGAGCCAGGCTGGTGTGGGCCAGCACCACCGCGTTGAGGTAGGGGTGCTGTTCGGGTCCCCCCACCGGGTCGGTCTCGAAGAGCGGCGAGACGGCGTCGACCCGCAACCCGGGCATCGACCCGATCTGGCTGACCGCGCCCGCCAGGGCGGCCGCCACGTCCCCGAGGTTGGCGCCCAGGGCGATGACGACCGGCACGCCGCGCTCCCGCCGGAGGAGGACGTGCACGTCGGTGAAGGGGTGTCCGACCGGGGCGTCGGGCTTGTGCACCCCCACCTCGACGACCTGGACGAGGGGCCTGGCGAGGACGTCAGCGGCGATGACGGCGGCCAGGCGCTCGATGAGGTCGAACGGCTCGCCGGCGATCCGGGCGACGACCGCGTCAGCGACCTCGGCGTAGCTGACCGTGTCGTCGAGTGCGTCCGTCCGTCCGGCCCGCGTGAGGTCGAGCTCCATCACCACGTCCACCACGAACCGTTGACCGTCACGCCTCTCGAAGTCGAGGACGCCGTGGTGACCGGTCGCCGAGATTCCCTGCAGGACAATGCGGTCCAGCCTTCCGGAGCGGTTGGTCACCGGTGTTCCGTCATCACGGCCACCACCCGGAGAGCGTCCACCGTCGGCGCCACGTCGTGTACGCGCACCCCCCACACGCCCGCGAGCGCGGCGATGACGCTCGTGGCTGCCGTTGCTGCGTCCCGGTCCTCGGGCGCTCGCGGGGGTGCGCCTTCCGGGACGCCGAGGCGCCCCAGGAAGCTCTTTCGCGATGCCCCGACGAGGATGGGCTGCCCCAGTGACTGGAGCACGTCGAGGTGGGCAAGCAGCGCCCAGTTGTGGGCGGCACTCTTGGCGAACCCCAGCCCGGGGTCCAGGACGAGCCGCTCGGGGTCGATCCCGGTGGCGACCAGCGCGTCGCGACGCTCGGCGAGCTCGGAGGTGACCTCGCCGACCACGTCGGCGTAGACCGCCCGGTTCTGCATGTCCGCACTGTGCCCCCGCCAGTGCATGGCGACGAAGCGCACCCCCGCGGCGGCGACGAGCGGGCCCATCTCGGGATCGGCCAGGCCGCCGCTGACGTCATTGACCACGCTCGCGCCGGCCCGGACCGCCCGCTGGGCGACCTCGGCACGCATCGTGTCGACCGAGACCGACACGCCCGCGCCGACGAGCGCCTCGATGACCGGCAGCACGCGCCGCAGCTCCTCCTCGACCGGCGTCCGCTCCGCACCGGGCCGGGTCGACTCGCCCCCGACGTCGATGATGTCCGCGCCCTGGGCGACCATCGCCTGGCCGTGCTCGACGGCCGCGTCGGTCTCGAACCAGCGGCCCCCGTCGCTGAAGGAGTCGGGGGTCACGTTCACCACCCCCACCACGAGCGGAGTCCGCACCCCCGGTGTCCTCACCCCTGTCCCGAGCCCGGGTGTGCTCACCACGGTGTCCTCACCCCGGGTGAGCTCACCCTCCGCCACCGCCGAGACGCCGCAGGGAGGGCCAGACGAGGAACGCCTCGGCCTCGAGCGCCGCCACGGCGACGCGGGCGATGTGCCTCGCTCCCGGGTAGATGAGGAAGCGGGGGTTCCACGCCGGGTGGAACTTGGCGTTGAAGCGGTAGAGGCTCTCGATCTGGAACCAGCGAGAGGCGAAGATGATCACCTTGCGCCAGGCACGCACCAGCGGGCCGGCCCCGAGCTTCTCACCACGCTCGAGCACGGAGCGGAAGACCGCGAAGTTGAGCGAGACCCGCTCGACGCCGAGCGTCGGGGCCGCCTCGAGGGCGGCGCTGATGAGCAGCTCGTTGATCCCGGGCTCTGCGTGTGCGTCGCGACGCATCAGATCCAGGGACATCCCGCGCGTCCCCCACGGTACGAACTGCAGGATGCCGCGCACCATCCCCTGGTGGCTCGCCGTCACCAGGACGGCGTCCGGGTCGAGCGGGTCGGCGGTACGGCCCAGCGCCATCGAGAACCCCCGCTCCGTCTCGCTGCTGCGCCAGTGCGCGGCATCGGCCAGCGTGCGCAGGCGCACGTCGGGCGAGAGCTCCCGGACCCGGCATACCTGCGTGTCGTAGCCCGCCCGGCGGATGCGGTTGACCATCTGGCGCACGTTCCGCATCGCGCGGCCCTCCAGCGAGAACGCCGTGGCGTCGATGATCGCCTCGTCCCCGAGCTCCATCGCGGAGAACCCGGTATCCCGGCACCAGGCGAGCCCGGCGCGCTCCGAGCACCCGAGGACCGCAGGTGTCCAGGCGTGCGACTCAGCCATCGACAGGAAGCTCCGGATCGCCCCCGGCCACGCCTCCGGGTCCCCGATCGGGTCACCACTGGCCAGCATCACCCCGTTGACCACCCGGTAGACCACCCCGGCCTTGCCCGAGTCCGACCACACGACGCTCTTGTCCTTGCGCAGGTTGAAGTAGCCGAGCGAGTCCGGCGAGGACCGCAGCAGCCCCCGCAGCCGCGCCTGGTCATCGGGTGTCAGCTGCGGCCTCGGCTCGAACGAGCGCAGTGCGAGGTACAAGGTGGTCAGCCCCGTCATCAGCCCGAGACCGAGCAGCAGGGCGGAGATGATGCTGTCGTAGCGGTCGTGGTGCATCTCCAGGTCGCCGGCGACGCCGATGAACCCCAGCCACACGTGCTGCAGGACCACCCACGGTCCCGGCCAGCCCCCGACGATCTCGTGCCGGTTGAGGCTGAGGGCGGCCATCCCGATGACGGTGCTGGTGGTGAAAAGGCCGACGAAGGCCCAGAAGGCGCGCCAGCGGGTGGCCGGGTCGCCGAGGGCGTAGAACTGGCGCCGGTACATGAGGAACACGAGGACCGTGACGAGCGACGCGGCGGCGATCACCCAGTGCAGTCGCAGGCTGTGCAGGACCACGGAGACCCCGAGCAGGATGACCGCCGTGCGCCACGCCCGGCGCTTGCGGCGCCGCAGCCCGTGCGCGAGGAGGATGAGCAGGACGCCGGTGACGACGGTTGCCGCGGAGGCGGCGTCTCCCAGCGTTCCCGGCACGACCGACCCCAGCCCCCGCAGCCGCACCCTCATGGTCTGCTGGACACCGAGGAGGATGTCGAGGAACCCGATGACGTAGGTGACCGCGCCGATGATCCGGGGCGCCTGGGGCTGGGGAGCGGCCAGTGCGGTGACAAAGGACTTGAGGGGCGAGGCAGGACGGACCGGCGCGCCAGCGCTCATCGCTTTCCACCGAGCAGCAGCGCCATCGCCTCGGCGCGGGTGGCCGGGCTGAGCAGCTGCCCCCGCACCGCGGAGGTGATCGTCCGCGACCCGGGCTTGTGAACGCCCCGCATCGACATGCACAGATGCTCGCACTCGACGACGACGATGACCCCCTGAACGCCGAGATACTCGATCAGCGCGTCGGCCACCTGGGTGGTCAGCCGCTCCTGCACCTGGGGACGTCTGGCGTAGATGTCGACGAGCCGCGCGATCTTGGACAGGCCGGTGACCCGCCCGTCCACCGCCGGGATGTAGCCGACGTGCGCGACGCCGTGGAAGGGCAGGAGGTGGTGCTCGCAGGTGCTGTAGACCTCAATGTCGCGCACGAGGATGAGCTCGTCGTGCGCGATGTCGAAGGTCTGTGCGAGCACGTCCGCGGGCGACTCGTCGAGCCCGGCGAAGATCTCCACGTAGGCGCGGGCCACCCGCTCGGGCGTCTCTCGAAGGCCCTCGCGATCCGGGTCCTCCCCGAGGGCCAGGAGCAGCTCGCGGACAGCCGCGACAGCCCTGTCGTGGTCGACCGGCACGACCGGTCAGCCCTGCGGGTCGACGTGACCGCCGTCGGGCACCTCGATGACCCGGGTCCTGCCCTCGTCCTCCGAGGCGAGCGGGTGCGCGCCGGCCTTGGCGGCCTCGTCGATCTTGCGGTCCATGTCCGAGGCGCCCGAGGCGTCCTGCGGCACCGGGGACGGTCCCGGCCCGCTGCCGTTGGAGGTCGCGGCCAGCTCGCCGGGGGTGAGCACCGGCGGACGGTCGCTGAGCAGTCGGGACTCGCTGGAGAGCCAGGTGGGCCGCAGCGGCCGCTTGACGATCGCCGCGAAGATCACGGCGAGCTCCGCGCTGCCGAGGGTCTCCTTCTCGAGCAGGTCGAGCACGAGGGAGTCGAGGATGTCGCGGTTGTCGGTGATGACGGGCCAGGCCTCGTCGTGGGCACTTTCGATGAGCCTGCGCACCTCCTCGTCGACGATCCCCGCGACCTCCTCGCTGTAGTCACGCTGGTGGCCCATGTCGCGGCCGAGGAACACCTCGGAGCTCGACTGACCGAGCTTGATCGCCCCGACCCGCTCCGACATGCCGTACTCGGTGACCATCTTGCGGGCCATCGCGGTCGCCTTCTCGATGTCGTTCGCGGCCCCGGTGGTCGGGTCGTGGAACACCATCTCCTCCGCGACCCGACCGCCGAGGGCGTACGCGAGCTGGTCGAGGATCTCGTTGCGCGTCGTCGAGTACTTGTCGTCCAGGGGCATGACCATCGTGTAGCCCAGCGCGCGGCCCCGCGGGAGGATCGTCATCTTGGTCACCGGGTCGGTGTGGTTCATCGCGGCCGCGACGATGGCGTGGCCGCCCTCGTGGTATGCCGTGATCTTGCGTTCCTTGGCCGACATGATCCGGGTGCGCTTCTGCGGGCCGGCGATGACGCGGTCGATCGCCTCGTCGAGCGCGCCGTCGTCGATGAGCTTCTTGCTGGTCCTGGCGGTGAGCAGCGCAGCCTCGTTGAGGACGTTGGCGAGGTCCGCGCCGGTGAAGCCCGGCGTGCGCCGGGCGACGCCGAGCAGGTCGACGCCGGCCGCCATCGGCTTGCCCTGCGAGTGCACCTGCAGGATGCGGTGCCGACCGAGCATGTCAGGGGAGTCCACCGCGATCTGGCGGTCGAAACGGCCCGGCCGCAGCAGTGCGGGGTCGAGGATGTCCGGCCGGTTGGTCGCCGCGATGAGGATGACGTTGGTCTTGACGTCGAAGCCGTCCATCTCGACGAGCAGCTGGTTGAGGGTCTGCTCCCGCTCGTCGTGGCCGCCGCCGAGGCCGGCGCCACGGTGCCGACCCACAGCGTCGATCTCGTCGACGAAGACGATGGCCGGGGCGTTGGCCTTGGCCTGCTCGAACAGGTCGCGGACCCGGGAGGCACCCACGCCGACGAACATCTCGACGAAGTCGGAACCGGAGATCGAGTAGAACGGCACGCCCGCCTCCCCGGCGACGGCCCGCGCCAGCAGGGTCTTGCCGGTGCCGGGCTGGCCGTAGAGCAGGACCCCCTTGGGGATCTTGGCCCCGACGGCGAGGAACTTCGCCGGCTCTTGGAGGAACTCCTTGATCTCCTGCAGCTCCTCGACCGCCTCGTCGCAGCCGGCGACGTCCGCAAAGGTGACCTTCGGGGTGTCCTTCGACGCGAGCTTGGCCCGGGACTTGCCGAACTGCATGACCCGGGACCCGCCCCCGTTCATCTGGCCCATGACGAACCAGAACAGCCCGATGAGCAGCAGGATGGGCAGCATGTTGACCAGCAGGGAGCCGAACCAGCTCGGCTCGTCGATCTGGTCGGTGTACCCCTTCGGTGGCTTGTGCGCCTCCAGGGCGTCGACGAGCTTCGTGCCGCGCGCGGTAACGTAGAACGCGTAGACCTTGCTGGCGTCCTTGACCTTGTCACCGTCGGAGTAGGTCTGGCCCGGCTTGAGGGTCAGCTCCACCTTCTCGTTGTTGAGCAGCTTCGCGGAGTCGACCCGGTCGGTGTTGATGAGGTCGATCGCCGCGGACGTGTCGATCCGGGTCAGCCCACCGCTGTCCGACAGGGACAGGCCGATGATGGTGGCGCCGATGAGGGCGAGGATCCACACCATCGGCATGCGAAGGATGCGCTTGAAGTCCATGTACGTGCGAGGCCAACCGGCCCCGTTCCTCCTGCTCAGTGGTCTGCAACGGCCAGCCCGCCGCCGTCCTCATTCTCGCAGGTCAACGACCGGCGGCAACCAGGTGTTCCGTATTCTCCCCGCCGAGGCGGTGCGCCGCCCCACCGCCCCACCCGGCGCCGGGCTCAGGAGTAGACCGACGGCGCCAGGGTGGCCACGCACCGCAGGTTGCGGAAGCGCTCGGCGTAGTCGAGGCCGTAGCCCACCACGAACTCGTTGGGGATGTCGAAGCCGACGTACTTGACGTCGATCGCCACCTTGGCCACCTCGGGCTTGCGCAGGAGGGTGCAGATCTCGACCGATGCGGGGCTGCGGGACTCGAGGTTGGACCGGATCCAGGACAGGGTCAGCCCCGAGTCGATGATGTCCTCGACGATGAGCACGTGCCGGCCGGTGACGTCGAGGTCGAGGTCCTTGATGATGCGCACGACTCCGGACGACTTCGTCCCGGAGCCGTAGGACGAGATCGCCATCCAGTCCACCGGCGCCGTCCCGGGC